>CAIKKV010000060.1 GCA_903828035.1 uncultured bacterium | reverse complement strand
CGGGACGGCCAACCAGCTGCTGGCGGCCTTCGCGCTCGGCATTGGCGCCATCTGGCTGATCCGCAACGGCCGCCGCGTCTGGTACGTGGTCGCGCCGGCCGCCTTCATGCTGGTCACCACCGTCACGAGCCTGTTCCTGCTGGCCGGCAAGTTCAAGCCCGGCCTGGCCCCTGACGGAACCGCCGCCGGCAACCCTGTCCTGCTGGGCGCCGACCTGATCCTCATGGCGCTGACCGCCTACCTGGCCTTCACGGGCATCCGGGAGCTGACCCGGAAAACATCATGAGCACGCTGCTTCAGCCCTTTGTCGAAAGCGGTGTCCTGGCCGGAGCCGTAACGCTCGTGGCCGACCGGAATTGCGTATTGGAGCTTGAAACCTGCGGCTATTCCGATCTCTCGGCCGGAAAGCCGATGCAGGCCGACACGCTGTTCTGGATCGCCTCCCAGACAAAATCATTGACCGCCAGCGCCCTGATGATGCTGGCGGACGAGGGCACGGTGCGCGTGGAGGACCCCATCGAAGCGTACCTGCCCGAGTTCAAGGAGCTCCGGGTGGGCGAAAAACAGGAGGACGAATCCATCCTGCTTCGAAAACCGAAAGAGCCCGTCACGCTGCGGCACCTGCTCAGCCACACCAGCGGCCTCCCCTTCCGGGCGTTCATCGAAGAGCCCCTGCGGGATGTGATCCCCCTGGCCTATTCGGCCCGGTGCTACGCGGCGACGCCGCTCTCCTTCGAGCCCGGAACGCACTACCAGTACTCCAACGCCGGCATCAACACCATCGGCCGTGTGATAGAAGTCGTATCCGGTCTCACCTATGAAGCCTTTCTCTCCAGCCGGCTGCTGGAACCGCTCGGCATGACGGATACCACCTTCCGGCCTACCGGACGGCAGCTGGATCGCCTGGCCAAGGCCTACATGCCCGGGCCCGATGGAAAAGGGCTGGCCGAAATGACCCTGACGCAGTATTCAAAGCCTTTCAGCGACCCGCGGCGGCAGGCTGTTCCAGGCGGCGGCCTGTTTTCCACCGCCTCCGATGTGGCCCGATTCTGCCGGATGATGCTCAACCGGGGCGAACTGGATGGCCGGCGCTATCTTTCGGAAAATGCCATTGCCGAGATGACCCGTAAGCAGACCGGCGATGCCGTCGAAAAAAACTACGGATTGGGCTGGGAGACGGCGGCCGACTCCTTCAGCCACGGCGGAGCCTGCTCCACGCGCATGACCGTGGATACCCGGCTCGGGCTCGTCCTCCTTTTCCTCGTCCAGCACGCTTTTCCAGGCACGGGACCCGCTTGCGGCGACCTCTTCCTCCAGGACGTCCGGAACCGGTTTGCCGCCCTTCGAGGATTGACTAACTAAAGGGGCCGTTGCATACTTATTGTCATGCATACGCCACTCCTGCCGCTTGCGCTCCATAAGGGTGTGGACTAATCCGATGTCGACGAAAGCCCCATTTCACTTCACGTTCGGGTTCGTCACCATTGGGCACGTGCTTCTTATCGCCACGGTATTGCTGATGGGGGCCAACAGCTGCGTTCACCGCAAGGATCAACCGGACATGCTGCCGGTTGAGTTCATGGTGGCCGTGGATGACGGGCCCGAAATGCTGGACCCGGTCAAGGGCGCCGAGGCTCCCCCCGAAGTCAAGCCGCCGCCCCAGCCCCCGCCAGAGCCGGAGCCGCCCGCCGCGGAAATAGTCCCCGAAGTCAGCAAAGCAAAGCCCAAGGCTCCCGAGCCCAAGCCCAAGCCTCCCGATCTTAAACCGAAGACGCCCGAGCCAAAACCGAAGCCGGCGGATGTAAAACCGAAACAACCGGATGCAAAACAGAAGCCTTCGGCAGAAAAAGCCCAGGATTCGAGCGGTAGTAAAATCGCAAAAGGCCGCCGCATCACGGCGCCCAATTCCAACCCGCCTAACGCCGCCACGAAGCGCCTCACCCCCGAGGAGATCGCCCGCCTCCTGTCCCTGGGCGCCACGGCTGGGAACCGGAATCTGACGCCCGTGGGCGAAGCGCTCGATTACGAGGTGATTCGTCGCCGGCTCTACAAGGCCTGGGCACAGCCCGGCTCCGCTGCCAGCAATCTTTCGGCGGAAGTGGAGATCCGCATGAACTCCGCCGGAACCATTATCAGCCGCCGCATGCTGCGCGCCTCCGGAAACGCCGTCATGGATGAATCCGTGATGGAGGCCGTGCGGTCGGTTCTCCGGATCGACGGATTGACCCCCGGCTTTATCGACCGCAAGAGCGGCAGGGTCACGATCGTCTTCGAAGTGAACGCCGGCGCGGCCTGATCAACCCGCCGCGCGCGCCTGCCCGGTCCAGGTGCTGAGGAAATAGATGGCCAGCATGGCCTCGAGCTGATCGGGCGACTGCCCCTGCCGGAGCAGGTCGAGGTACCAGGTCCCCACCCCGAACCGCTGGTCGTGCCAGATCAGCACCTCGACAAACACCTCGGCATCCCCGCCGTAGTGAATGCCGTATTTCAGCGTCGAAAGGGCGACGGCCAGGTCGAGGCACTGGTTCACGCAGGCGCCGTACTCGCGCAGGAGAAAGGCCGATTCCAGTTGATCCACCCGGGACACAATCGTCGGATCCGAAGGAGTCCGCTTATCGGGGATAACGTCGCGGATTTCCTCCTTGAGATGAGCCAGCAATTTCCCGATCATCTGGCCGTAGGCCTGCCGCTCGGCATGAAGCACCCGGTAGAACTCCCCGGGCGTCCCGAGCAAGTCGCCCACGGCGCAGCCCATCGAGCGCCGAAGGACGCTGTTCCGGGTCTCCCGCATGCGTGGCAGGATTTTGAAGATGGCGTCCATTTCGCCGAGCCGGGCCAGGGCTTCGCTGGATGCCGAAATCACCTTCTCGTTGCGACTGGCGTACAGTAGATCCAACAGGCTTTGCACCGCCCGCTTGTCGCCAATCATGCCCAGCGTTCTCGCCGATTCAGACTGGAGGGCGGGATCCTCATCGGCCAGCTTCCGCATCAGGGCCGAAACGGTGCGGGGATCCTTCGATTTGCGCAACGCCTTGGCGATTTCAGGGCCCATGACGGAATCCGCATCGTCAAACTTCGCCAGGAGCCCCTCGATGGCGTCAGCCCCCCCGATCCGCCCCAGCGCCATGGCCGCCTCCTCGCGCACATCGGCATCGGGGTCATCCAGCTGGCTGATCATGTCGGAGACGGCAATGGAGGTTCCCGAATCGCCCAGGTCACGAATGGCTTTCACAACCCGGACCGGCTCCGGAGAGGACTGCAGGACGTGCAGGTTGAACATGTTGGTGACCATGCGCATGGGATTACCGGTAACCAGCCCCAGCAGCGCGTTTCTGAAAGAAACGCCGCAGCGGGTTTCCTGCAGCCGGAGATGCAACGGAACCAGCACGAGCCAGACGATCCCGATCTGGATCACCATGAGGACGTGGAAATAGCTCACGGCGTCGCCCATCGGCAGGTGAAAGGGCGCCGGATGAGCCAGGAAATACTCCTTGTAGGTGTCCGTCAGGTACCCCCCCAGGAAGGAGCCGCCCGCCGCCATCAGGCTGATCCCCCCCTGGTACAGGGCGATGGCCAGCGTCCGGTGCTCCTCGGGCGCCTTGGAGGTTGCCAGCGTGGTGTGGCAGGTGCCGATCAGGGCGCCGCAGATGCTGCACGGCACGTTCACGAGGATGAGGAGGAGGATCGACTGGGGCAGGCTGAACACGCCGAGAAAGGGCAGCCGGAAGACGATGGTGGCATCCTTCATGAAAAACCAGACCAGCAGAATGAGTCCGAAGATAATCAGGGAAACGGCGGCCAGGGTTCGGGGTCCCACGCGGTCAACCACCAGTCGCGCCACAAACGCCCCCAAAACCCCACCCACTCCGGCCGACACGGCGGAATAGGACAAATGACTGTAGGAGAGATGGTAGGCTTCCTTCAGGAAAATGGCGCTGAACGGAGCCGATATATATATGGACAAATTAAACAGGCCCACGCACATCATCACCCGGCGGAACTCCGCATTTTTCAAGGGAGCCAGAAGCGCCTTGAACGTCGGCCGCTCCTTGTGGCGGAACGGGACAGGCTCGAGCACCCGATTGTGCACAAAGACATCCGAGACTCCGGCCAGCACCGCTATGACGAACACGATGATGAAGCCCATCATCCCCAGCAGGGACAAATCGGTTGGAAACCGATCCATGATCCAGCCGTACACGAACACGGCCACCAGCATGGATCCATAGACGAAGGCATTGCGCATGGCCCAGAACCGGCCTCGGAGATGATCGGGCAGGAAATCGGACATCCAGCTCAACCAGGGAGCGCTTCCCATGCTGGCGAACACGGAGCTGATGCCCAGTGAAACGATAATCAGCACCGGGAGGTGGGGCATCAATCCCGGAAAAACCGTGCTGGACAGGAGGAGCAGGAGCGGGATGACAATCCAGAGCGACCGGTGGATCAGGATATTCCAGAACCACATGCTCTTCCGCTCGGGCAACCGCTCGGTCAGGAAGGCGCTGAAAATCTGGAAAACGAGATCG
>CAIKKV010000059.1 GCA_903828035.1 uncultured bacterium | reverse complement strand
TTTACGCCTCTGCCCCCGTAGCTCGTCCCCTTGACCCGCTAATCCGTAGAATCAGACAAGAAGGACCCCATTTCGGACAAGCTTACTGCGCCCCTGGGCTAACTTACTCTGCCAAAGGCGCACTTACTTTGTCCTTTGACCGTTTATCAAATAGTGCTCCGGCCCGGCTATCGGATGTGGATCACGACCCCTTTCGGGGTGGTGGCCACTTCCGTCTTGGAGGCGTAGATCGTTCCGCCATAGCGCCCCAGGTTGATCAGGCCGCCATTGGGAGCAGGCTCCAGCGACCCATCGCTCGCCGGGTCGCCCTTGTCGATGCAGGGGCTGCTGACGGCGTCCTTGACCCATGTGCTGGACGCCAAGTCGTAGCGACCGGCCTTGGACTTGAGATGCACGTCGTAGGGGAAGGTGGCGCTGGCGAACTGAGGGTCGACATTGATGATGCCTTGTCCGTAATTCTTCAGGGTCACCGCGATATGGTAGGCGTTCGTGTTGATATCGCTATAGGACAGGTTCAGCGTTGAAACGGCGCCCATGGAGATATTGGTCGAAGCCGTGGCGGTGGATGTGTTTCCCATGAAAATCGAGTTGACCACGTAAACCGTGGCCGTTGAAACCGCCGAGGGACCGGCCCGGATCGCCCCGCCCACGCCATTGCCCGCACTCGGCGCGCTGGAGCCGTTGCCCACAAACGTGCAGTTCGAAATAAGGCTTTCCGGATAGCCCCCCCATTCAATGATTGCCCCGCCGCCTACCGTCCCGCCCAGTCCCTTCGCGGCGTTCCCCAGGAATGAACAGTTCCGGTAAACATTCGTGCTGGACCCCTGGTGGCAAAGGGCTCCTCCCGCATAGTTGGCCACGTTGCTTGAAAAGTCGCAATTCGCCAGGACTGCGGGCCCCGCCGCGTAGACCGCGCCACCATAATTGCCTCCCGAATTACTGTAAAACTCACAGTTCGCCAGGAACGACCGCGATGTTACGCGAATTGCCCCCCCGTTTCTTCCAGCCGTATTGTTGGTGAAACCGCAGTTCGAAAAGTCAAAATTATTGCCCGTTTGGTCTTCGCTGATAGCGCCGCCATCACCCGATACCGCGGCATTATTGCCCATGAACACACACCGGGTAAAGGTCCCCGTTCCGCCGCCCCGGTTGTACGCGATCGCGCCGCCACTCCCGGTCACAGCCCTATTCGCCACAAACGTGCAGTTGCTGAACGTGTGCCTGAGGTTGGACGTGTTTATGTAGACCGCACCGGCGCTCGTGCCCGTATTATTGGTGAAGAGGCAGTTGCGAAAGGCGATCGCGCCCGCCACTCCCGGAATGAACGCACCGCCAGCACCCGAGTTCGTCCCGTTCCGGAGCACAAATCCGTCCATGGTCAACGCGCCCGTGCTTAGCAGCACGCGACCCGCATTGTTTCCGTCCAGAATAGTCTGGTCGACCAGCAAATCGCGCTGGGTCACATCCGTCATGCCGGCGGTGAATCCGCCGTAAAAGACGTTGTTGGCCTTGACGGCTATGCCTGCCGTCGAGTCTGCCGGATAAAGGCCTTTAGCCACCCAGAACTCGCCGCCAACGACCTTGGCTGTCGCATTGGTGATGGTTCGGAACGCGTTGTTCCAGGTGGAGCCATCTTCAGGCGTTCCGGATGCATCCTTGTTGATGTAGTATGGCAGGGCATGGGCCGGGATCAGAA
>CAIKKV010000058.1 GCA_903828035.1 uncultured bacterium | reverse complement strand
GCGCGGCAGGAGCGGCAGGACCGAAAAGGCCAGCAGGAAAAACACGGCGGCAGTGCCGAGGAACGCCTTCCACCCCCGCGCCGCCGCCATGCAGCCGAACGAAAAGGCAAGAGCCAGGAAGGAGCCGCCCGACAGCACGGCCGCCCCGCCGGCCAGGATGATGAACAGGGTCCACGTCCGCCGCCAGCGATCGGATGCCCCCAGCCACAGCCCGAACATCAGGGGCAGCACGAGCGACAGGAACCCGCCGAAGACGTTGCTGTTGCCGAAGGTCGACCGGACCTGGAACGGAGGGATGGCGGGCATGGCGTACTGGACCAGGCCGAGCAGGACGACAGCCGAGGCGACCACCAGGAACGTGTTCAGCAGCAGCTTGAACGCCCGGGGATTGGACAGCGCCGTGGAGAACAGCAGGTAGGCGGCGATGAAGTACTCCGCCTGCTGCAGGATCTTGTTGGCGGACTTCACCAGGTTGGGCGTCTTGACCAGGGAGAGCGCCGTGAGAGCCACGAAGAGGACGGGCAGCGCCAGAGGGACCTTCCAGCTCCTCCAGGCGCCGGAGCGCGCCTGGCCGAACAGCCAGAGCGCAAAGGTCGCCCACACGACGGGATCGACCAGCGACAGGTGGTTCTTCCTGATGATCTCGATGCCGAACTGGGTCGGCGCCAGGACGAGAATGGCCATCAGGCCGGCCAGCACCCATTTCGACAGCGGCTCCTGCTCCTTCACGGCGCGGCCGGGGCTTGCGGCGTCACGCGTTCCACATCCACCGGCACATACTGCTTGTCGCTCGTCAGCAGCAGCTGGTTCAGGCAGACGCCGTCCTCCCGGTTCCGGACGGTCAGCGCGTGAACGCCCTTCGTCAGCGTCAGCTGCTTGAGGCGGACCGGCGCCTTGACCCAGTGCCAGGTTTTAAAGGTGGAGTCCTCGCCAATGATGAACGGCTTGGCCTGGTCCAGGTTGATCAGGAACGAGTTGCCGCACTCATCGCTCCAGAAGGCCCGGCACCAGAGCGTGTAGTCGCCATCCGCGGGAACCGTGACCGTGAAGACCGCCTGGCCCGCCTCCCGCTTGGGCGGGTTGCCCTTGCCCTGGGCGATTTCGAGGTAGCGGCCGCCCGAGGCGCCCTTCATGATCGTGTCGCGGATATCGAGCGGCGCGTTGCTCGCGGCCACGATTTCCATCGGCGCCTCGATCGACCGGGCGGAAGCCGCATCCAGGCAGATCGTCTCATCGGCGCGGGCCGCCGGCAGCGCCGCCAGCATCAGGCAATACCAGAACGCAGCTCTCATGGCGAAATTCCTTTTTATTACGATACCGGTTGCGGAAACGTTCCGTCAACAGGTAAACCGCCCGCCGCCTTATCCATCCCGTCCACTCAGTCCACCCGTCCACCCTTCTCATACAACTCGCCCACCTTGGCAATCATGCTTTCCAGGCGGAAGCGGCTCCGGGCCCGCTCCCGGGCGGCTGCGCCCAGCGCCTGGCGCTCAGCCGGAGACTCCAGCAGCCCGACCAAGGCCGACGCGAGAGCGGCCGGAGCGGCCGGCGGAACCAGCCGCCCCGACACGCCGTCCTCGATCGCCTCCGCCATGCCGCCGACCCGCGTCGCGACCACGGCCTTCCCCGCCGCCATGGCCTCCAGCAGGGAATACGGCAGGCTCTCCCAGAGCGAGGGCAGAACCACCACATCGAAGACGGCATAATACTCCCGCGCCGTCTCCACCAGCCCGGGAAGCAGGAACGCCTCCTCCAGCCCGTGCTCCGCAATCGCCCGCCTCACCCCGGCCTCCAGGCTGCCCTCTCCCAGCAGCACGAACCGCACGCCGGGCACCCGCTTGACCACCCGCGCCGCCGCCCGCACCAGGTCGCCGTGCCCCTTCTGCGGCTCGAACCGCCCCGCCATGCCGACCACGGGCGCCTCCGCCTCCAGCCCCAGGCCGCGGCGCAGCGCCCGCCGGTCCCCCTCCGCCTCGAACGCCTCCGCGGGCAGGCCGTTCTCGATCACCACAAAGCGCCCGGCCTCCGCCACCCCCGCCGCCACGGCGGCCTCCCTCTCGCTGCCGCTCACGCAGATGAACCGGTCCGTCACCCGCGCCGCCAGCCGTTCCAAAAACAGGTACACAGCTTTCCGCAGCCGCCCGGCCCCCATCTGGAAGGCGAAGGTGTGGGGCGTATACAGGATCACGGGAACCCCGGCCGCGGCGGCCGCCAGCCGGCCCAGGAAGCCCGCCTTGGAGCTGTGGGCGTGCACGATATCGTAGCCGCCGCGCCGGATGATGCGCCAGATCCGGAAAAAGGCGACCAGATCCCGGAGCGGGGAGATGTGGCGGACCATCGGCACCACCGTCACCGAGGCGCCCCGCTCGCGCATGAGGCGGATGTCCCGGGCATAATCGGGATCGCGCTCCACCGAACATATGACGGAAATATCAAACCGCTCCGCCGGGAGATGGCACACGAGCTCCGTCACATGCCGGCGGGTGCCGCCCGCCGTCGCCTCGATCACCTCCAGGACCCGGATGCGGCTCATGGCTTCCGCCGCCGTCTGGCCAGGTCCGCGATGGCCTTCGCCTCCTCCATCCGGAGCAGGTACGCGAGCCCGGCGTAGGCCAGAAGGCCCGCAACCCCGGCCACGCCCATCTTCGCGGCCAGCATCAGGAGGCGCGCCAGCGTTCCGCCCGCCCCGGGATCCAGGAAAACGGCCGTCCCCTTCAGCGCCAGGAGCATGGCGGCCGCCATGCCGGCGGCGCCGAGTCCGGCTTTCAGGAGGAACAGCCCGTTCCGCCGCCACTGCAGACCGGGAAGAACCCGGGCCAGGAAGACAAACAGGATCAGGACTTTGGCCGTTTTCGAAACCGAGGCCGCCAGGGCCATGCTGCCATTCTGGAGCGTGTCCTTGAACAACAGGATCACCCCCCAGTGGATCAGGACGCAGAAGGCCCCGACCAGCGCCGGCACCAGCGTGTTCTTCATCGAGAAATAGAAGCGCATCAAGATGATCTCCAGGGCGAACGCGGTCAGGCCGAACGCATAGTAGGTCAGCGGCGCCACCGTCAGGGAGACCGACTCGGCCGTGAACTTCCCGCGCTGGAAGGCCAGCTGGACCAGCGGCTCGCCGAGCAGGACCAGCGCCACCGTCAGGGGGATGAACAGGAAGGCCAGCAGCCGCAGCGCCCGCATGAGCGTGTCCGTGAGGCCGGCCCGGTCCCGGGCGGCGGACATGTCCGAAAAGAACGGGTAGATGGCCGCCCCCACCGCCGTGGGAACCAGGAGGATCAGGGTGTCGGTCAGCCCCCGGGCGTAATTGATCCCCGCCGCGCTCCCCTCGGCCATGCCGGAGGCGAACTTATAGTCGATGATCGTGCGCAGCTGGGCCACCGCCACCGAAAAGAGGACCGGCAGCATCAGGAAGAAAAGCTGCCGCAGCGCCGGGTCCTTCCAATCGACGCCGAACCGGTACTCCGGCCGATAGCGCCTCAGCCCGAAAACCTGGATGGCCAGGCCGGACACCGCGCCGGCCACAACGCCCGCCGCGAGCCCGTAGATCCCTGAAAAATAGTAGAGCAGGATCAGGCAGGCAATCATCACCAGCTTGTTGACCGTGTCCCCAAACGCGGCCATGGCGAAGTTCTTATACGCATTCAGCAGCAGCGCCAGCAGCGAGGAGAGCCCCATGAAAACCACCGCCGGCATCATGACCCGGA
The DNA here is from genome assembly GCA_903828035.1 of uncultured bacterium. The sequence continues at coordinate 6,088 of CAIKKV010000058.1, read as the reverse complement.
CCAGCCGGACGACCAGCAGGGTCGTCTCGCTATCCTTGAAGGACGAGGTCCACGAGACGAGCAGGGGCGCCAGCAGCAGGCCGGCCGCGGCCACCGCCACCATGGCGACCAGGAGAATCGTGCCCACTGAGCAGGCCGAGCGCCACGCCGCCGCCGGGCCCTCCTTCTCGCGCTTCTCCGCGAAAAGGGGAAGGAAGGGATTCACCAGCTGCTGGGGAAACAAGCCCGCCGTGAAGACGACGCTGCTGAAGGCCAGGGTGAACGCGTCGGCGGAGTGGCCGGTCCCGAAAAAATGCGCCATCACCAGCTTCTGGACAAATCCCATCAGCCGTCCCACCACGGTGAACGCGCTGATGATGGCGGCGCCCTTGAGAATCCCTTTTCCAACCGATACGGCCATGCCTGCTCCCGGCGCGCCTGCGCGCGTTAATCCATCCTGAACAATCCGGCCAGCGCCTCCGCGTTCCGGGCCGCATCGAACTCGCGGCATACCGTCGCCCGGCCGCTCTCCCCCATCCGCCGGCGGGCCTGCGGATCCCCCAGCAGCTTCTCCAGCGCGCCGGCCAGCGCCTCCGGGTCCCCGGGCGGAACCAGCACGCCCTGCACCCCGTCCGTCACCGCCTCCGGAATGGCTCCGGCCGCGGAGGCCACTACCGGGAGCCCCGCGGCCATGGCCTCGAGGATCACATTGGGCACGCCATCCCGGTCGCCCCCCGCCAGCTCCACCGAGGGAGCCGCGAAGATCATAGCAGTTCCGTACACGTCCATCAACTGCTCCTGCGTGAGCGCGCCCGCCAGCCGGACGCATCCGGACAGCCCCTCCGCCGCGATCTGGCGTTCCAGCCCGGCCCGCTGCGCCCCCTCCCCCGCGATCACGCAATCGAAGGCGACTCCCCTGGCCTTCAGCAGCCGGCAGGCCTCCACGAGATGCCGGAACCCTTTCTTCTCCTCCAGCCGCCCGACGGCCAGGAGGCGCGGCGCCGACGGCGTGGCGGCCGGATACTGCCCGGGGAATACGCCGTGGCGGACCAGGACCAGCCGGTCCTGCGGATAATCCGGCGCCCGCGCCTTCACCCCCTCCCATCCCTGCCGTGTGCAAACCGCGACAAACGCCGCGCCGGCGACCCGGGCCCGCAAGGCTTCCGGAGGCCGGGTGAACAGGTCCCAGGCATGCGCGGACAGGCTGAACGGAACGCCCAGCAGCGTCGCCATCAGCTTGCCCACGTCCGCCGTCACATAGGCGAACTGCGCATGCACCCGGCCCACCCGGCGCGCGCGCGCCGCGCGGGCCCAGTCCGCCGCCACAGCCCATTGATGCAGGCCCTTCACGCGGGAGCCCGATTCCGGATCGCCCCGAAGCAGGATCTGCCCGAGCAGGGAGACGGAACGGGCCGGAGCGGTGAGCAGGAAATATAGAGGCCCCGTCACCAGGCCGGTGATGGACGTCCGCCGGACCCGCCCGAGAAAAGGGGCAGCCCCGGCATGAACCGGGCCGCCCGCGGGGCGCTTCAGGGCAAACGGAAGGATCCGCAGCCCCTGCTGCTCCAGCGCCTGCATCTCCCGCAAAATGAAGGTTTCGCTGAGGGACGGGAACCCGGCCACCACCATGGCCACCACCGGCCGGCCGGGAAGAAGCCTTTTGTACAGCGTCTCGATTTCGGAAACATGGGCGGCGGGGGAAAATCCGCTCCGGACGCGGAGCCTTGCCGCCGCGCCCAGGGCGGCCGCCCGGGCCGGGTCCCGGCGAAGGCCAAGGACCGCCCCGGCCAGCGCCCGGGCGTCGCCGGGCGCAACCAGCACCCCGTCCACGCCATCGGTGATGATTTCCGCCGGCCCCGCCGCCGCCACCGCCACCACGGGCCTGCCCAGCGCCATGGCCTCCAGGATCACCCGCCCCAGCGGCTCGCGGTCGGCCGGATGGACCAGCACGTCCAGCGCGTTCAGGACGGCCGGCATGTCGCTCCTCTGGCCGGCCAGCAACACTTTCCCTTCCAGGCCCAGCTCGTGCATCTGCCGGCGAAGCCCGTCCACGTAAGCGGAATCGCGGTCAAACAGGTTGCCGCCGGCCATGACAAACCGGGCTTCCGGAAGCCGGGCGGACAGGGCGTCCGCCATCCGCAGGAACAACCCGTGATTTTTCCAGGCGACCATCTGGCCCGCCATGCCCACCAGGAACTGGCTGTTCGTGAACCCCCATTCCGGCCTCACGTTCGTCCCGGAAGCGCCTGCCTCAAAGGCCCCGGCATCCAGGGCATTATAAACGACCGTGACGTTGCCCAGGGGGCCCCTCCGTTGAAGATGCCGGCCCACGGCCCCGGAAATGGCAATCACGGCGGAGGCCTTCCGGACCAGCCACGGCTCGAGCGGCCCCAGCTCCACCAGATCCCGGCAGTGCCAGACAGAGGGAACATCCGCCCAGCCCGCGGCCAGGCCGCCATAGATCTGGGCGGTCGTGCTGTTGGCGTGCACAAGCTCGAAACGCTCCCGCCGGATCAGCCGCGCCAGCCGCAGGCCGACGCCGAGGACATTCACGAGCGCGGCCAGCAGGGCGAAGGGATTCCACGTCTTGCGGAGCCGCCGAAGGGGCAGGAAAAAGACCGGGATTTTCTCAGCGGCCAGGCGGTCCGCCAGCGGGCCCGGGCCTGGCACGGCCACCGCGATCTCGAAGCGGGCGCGGTCCAGCGCGCGCAGCGTCTCCAGCAGGCTGGCCTCGGCGCCGCTGATGGCGGAGACATGATTCAGGAAAAGAATCCGGCGACGTTGCGCTGCCGCGGAGGCGGTCATGACCGCGGAGGCCCGCCCGCGGCCGCCTGTTCCAGGAGCCAGCGCTCCGTCAACTCCATCACGTCGCGCTTCCAGGCGATTGAATAGAAGCTGTGGTTGGCCCCGGCGATCTCGTGGCACTCGTGGCGGATGCCATGGCGCCGGCAGAAGACCGTGTAGGCCTCCGCCGCGAAGCGGGTGTCGGGGTCGTTCCCCCCGTAGATAAACTGGATGGGCCCGCGATAGGATTGGAACCGGTCCAGCAGCGCGGTCTCCTCGACCACCTCGGTGTCGCGCGGCTTTTCGTCGGTCACAATGGCCTTCCGGACCATGCGCGTGTTGACGCGCCCGGTCAGGATTTTCTTCCAGGTTTCAAGGGACGTCAGCTTGTGGAGGTACACGCGGAGGGCCTTCACCGATTTGTTCGTCCAGGCGGCCCGCGTCCGGAGATTGCCCATGGCCTCGGCGGACCAGAGGGCCAGCCCCCGGATGCGGGGATCCTGCGCGGCGGCGCCGATGGCCACCTTGCCTCCCGAGCAGATGCCCAGCAGGTAGAGGCGCTTCACGCCGGGGCGGGCCAGCAGGAAGTCGGCGGCGCGGGAGGTGTCGGCCATCATGCCGCGGATGCTGGCGGATTCCGTCGCGCCTTCGCTTTCGCCGCGGCCCCGGAAGTCGATGCGCAGGCAGTGGAAGCCCAGGGCGCAGAGGCGTCGGGCGAAGGTGACAAACATCCGGTGCGGGCCGATGCGATTGCCCGGCCAGCCATGCAGGAAGACGAGGCCGATCCCGTTGGGCTGCTCCGGCGCATGAAGCACGCCGTAGAGCGTCCCGCCCTCCTCCTGAAACTGGACCACCTCTTCCATGTCCCTAGAAATACCCCTTTGACTCCCCGCCCGCAAGTTTTTAGTCGGGCCGGCTGGCCGGCCCTCCTCTTAATGGTTTTTACAACCGAAATTGGACTCCTCCGCGGGAACCGCGTAACACCAACACCGAGCAAACGGTGAAAACGCGCTAGTCGGCCCGTCAGGAGGGGTTCGCGCACTGGTGGGGCTGGGCGGCCAGCCAGCGATACCAGCGGGTGTCGACGAACGCCTCGGAATTGGCATCCATGGAGTCCGCCTGCTCGCAGCGCACCATCCAGGCCGTCAGCTCCTGCATCATCTTCATGCGGATGGCGGCACAGGCCGGATCATCCCACAGGTTCAGGGTCTCATCCGGCGTGGCGCCCATCCGGAACAACTGCCCCTGGTCGGGATGCGTGACATAAAAGATCAGCTTCCACTGGTGGCTTCGGATGGTTTTGACATTATGCGTTTCCGCGAACACATACTCGCGTCCGGAGCCGGGCTTGCCGTTCAGGGAGGGCGTGAAGCTTTCCCCCTGCACGCCCGGAGGGACGCTCCAGCCCAGGCGCTCGCACAAGGTGGGGAAAAGATCCACGCTCTGGCAGAGATTCTCCACGCACCGGCCGCTGTCGCGCCGGCCGGGATCCGCATAAATGAACGGAATGCGCAGCAGGTCGTCGTACCCGGCCACGTTCTTGCCGAGCTGTCCCCAGTGGCCGGCGAAATCGCCATGATCCGCCGTGAAGATGACGATGGTGCGCTCCTCCAGGCCCTGCTCCTTCAGCGTCTCCAAAAGGCGGCCGACTTCCTTGTCGATCATGGCGATAAGGGCCAGGTAGCGCGCGACGGCCTTCTGGAACACCTCGGGCGTCTGGCGAACGGCGCCCAGCTTCCAGAAATCCTCGATCATCGCGCGCTGACCGAGCCGGCTCCGCTCGAAGCGCTCGTAGCCCTCCCAGTCCAAGGGCACTTTCTCGGAGGGAATCAGCTTCTCCATCTCCGCGGGCGGCGTATGCGGGGAATGGGGCGGCGAAAAGGAGCACCAGAGCAGGAAGGGATTCGACTTCCGGTCGGGCATCTTCAGGTAATCGGCGGCGCGGTCCGCCGTCCAGGCGATTTCGTGATCGGCGTAGGGAAGAGGAGACGTGGCCGACATGAACTTCTGGTTGAAATCGGGATCCACGGGAAGGGCCTGGATCCCTTTCTTCTTCAGGTAGGCGCGATAATCGGCCTCCGTCTGCGCGTACTCGAACTGGCTGAACACGCTTTTCGGGAGGTGGACCTTTCCGCAGACGGCCGTCTGGTAGCCGGCTTGCCGGGCCAGCCCGGGGAGGCTGGGCAGGTCATTGCACATATTGCCCGAATTACTGTAATGGCCGTGGGTCCGCAGATAGGTACCTGTCATGAACGAGGTCCGGCTGGGACAGCAGAGCGCGCTACACGTAAACATGTTTCGAAACCAGGCGCCACGCTGGGCGAGTTTGTCCAGGTTCGGCGTTTTAACCAGGGGATGCCCCATTAAGCCGAGACAATCCGCCTGATGCTGGTCGGTCATGATCCAGAGAACATTCATCGGCCCCGCCGCCTGCTGATTTTCGTTTCCCATTCCAAAGTCTCCCAATGTGATTACGCAATCATACTGACAGTTTCACTGAGCATTGTCAATCTTTTACAACCTGATCCTCAACCAATTGATATATTTTCCTAGTCAGTCCTTTATTTATGCGTTATTTTGCCACTTGACAAGCTCACAGAAAAAGTTAATGATTACGCAATCATCAACCTAATTGAGGAGTTTGTCATGAAGTTCCGCAAGCTATCCGTTCCACTCTGCATCCTCATCGCCACTTTCACGGGAACTGTCGCCACGGCGCAGGAACCCGAAACCGCCCCCCTCCCCGATGACTGGGGCCGCATGGAGAAAGCGGTTGATCTGAGCCTCGACCAGGTCCAGGCCCTCCGCGCCCACCTCGCCAGCATCAAAACCGCCCAGGCCGAGTGGGATGCCGCCAATCGGGCCAACGGCGAAAAACTCCTCAGCGAACTGGATGCCGCACGCAAGGCGCAGGACACGAACGCCATCGCCACACTCAACGCCCAGATACAGCCCCTCAAGAAAGAACGCTCCGCCATCAAACATAAAACCGAGGAGCTGATGAAGGCCGTTCTCCGCCCCGAACAGCAGGCCGCCTGGGCGCTGGTCGACCGCCATGAAAACCGGATTAAACAAATCAGCGAACTGCCGGGCATGACCGATGAGCAGAAAACCAAGCTGGCCGCCACGTTCAAGGCGTTCACCCTCGACATGGGCAAGTGGGAAGCCGCCACCACCCCCGAACTCGACCGGATACAGAAAGCCTATACGGAAGAGCGCGCCGCCCGCCAAGCCGCCAAGGTAACCCCCCTCACCCCCGAGAAAAAGGCCGAAATGGAGGCCCAGCACAAGCAGATCGACGCCACCGGCAACGCACTCCTGGCCG
>CAIKKV010000057.1 GCA_903828035.1 uncultured bacterium | reverse complement strand
GCCCGCCGCCAGGGCGTGAAGCGCCTTTTCGTGGCCGCCTTCAAGGGCGAGACCGACCGCCAGGTCGCCGCCCTCGCCGACGACGCCATCTGGCTCCGCCTGGGCCGGCTCGACGAACTGCTCGAAGCCCTCGCCAAGACCGGCATCCGCCACGCGGTCATGGCCGGCCAGATCACCCCCACCTCCCTTTTCTCCGTCCGCTTCGACGCGCGCACCCTGGCGCTCCTCAGCCGCCTGCCCGTCAAAAACGCCGAAACCATCTTCGGCGCCATCGGCGGGGAACTGAAGGGCATCGGCGTCGAGCTGCTGCCCGCCTGGATGTTCATGCAATCCGCGATGCCCGCCGCCGGAGTCCTGACCCGCCGGGTCCCCTCAGAATCCGAGAAAAGGGATATCGCCCTCGGCATCCACGTGGCCAAGTCCACCAGCGGGCTCGACATCGGCCAGACCGTGACCGTCAAGGACGGCGTAATTCTCTCCGTCGAAGCCTTCGAGGGCACGGACGCGGCCATCCTCCGCGGCGGCGAACTCTCGGGCCCCGGCCTGGTCGTCGTCAAGGTGGCCAAGCTGGGCCACGATGTGCGTTTCGATATTCCCGTCATCGGCCGGCGCACGCTGGAAGTCATGCGCAAGGTCCGAGCCTCGGTGCTGGCCGTCGAGGCGGGCCGCACCCTCCTGCTGGAGCGCGAAAAGCTGATCCGCGCCGCGGAAGACTGGTCGATCAGCATCGAAGCGGTGGATTCGGGTCATGAGCACTTTGGTTAACGTCGGCGTCATCGGTGTCGGCAGCCTCGGCCAGTGGCATGCCAAGGTCTATGCCGCCTGCCCCGGCGCCCGCCTCGCGGGGGTCTACGACTCCGACCCGGACCGCGCCCGCGAAATCGGGGAGCGCTACGGGGCGCCCGTCTTCGACTCCATCGCGGAGTTGGCCTCGCACGTCCAGGCCGCCAGCATCGTGGTGCCCACGGACAGGCATGCCGAGATCGCGCTTCCCCTGATCGAAAAGGGGCTCCACCTGCTCGTCGAAAAGCCGATCGCCGCCACGCTCGAGGAGTCCGAAGCCATGGTCGCCGCCGCCGCCCGGCGCGGCACCCTGCTCCAGGTGGGCCATGTCGAGCGGTTCAACCCCGTCATGTCCTTCCTCGAGGAGGCGCTCGTGCAGCCCCGCTTCATCGAGGCCACACGGCTGGCCCCCTTCCCGCCCGCCCGCCCCGGGCTCGCCCCGCGCGGCACCGAGGTCAGCGTCGTGCTCGACCTCATGATCCACGACCTGGAGGTCATCCTCCACCTCGTGCGCTCGCCGCTCAAGGAGTTCCACGCCTGCGGCGTGCCCGTGCTCAGCACGAGCGAGGACATCGCCAATGTGCGCCTCCTCTTCGAGAACGGCTGCGTGGCCAACATCACGGCCAGCCGGGTCAGCCTGGAGAAGGTGCGCAAGATCCGGGTGTTCCAGCAGGACACCTACGTGTCGCTCGACTACCAGAACCAGACCGGCCACCTGATGCGCCGCGAAAACGGGCAGATTGTGCCGTCCGAGGTGCCGATCGAAAAAGGGGACGCGCTCGAGCGCGAGCTCGCGTCGTTCATCGCCTGCGTGCGCGACCGGCACGAGCCGCTCGTGAGCGGCCGCCACGCCGCCGGGGCGCTCAAGCTGGCCATGGACATCTGCCGGCATATCCGGGCCGGAGGCTCCTGATGCCGCCCCAGTCCCTCATGATCATCGCGGGCGAAGTCTCGGGCGATATGCTCGCCGCGGGCCTGGTGCGGGCGCTGCGCCGGCGCGATCCCGCCCTCTCCTTCTTCGGCATCGGCGGCGACGAGCTGCGGAGCGCCGGGGTGGACGTCCTGCAGGATAACGCCGCGATGGCTGTCATGGGCTTCACCGAGGTGGTCGTGCGGCTGGCCTTTTTCCAGCGCGTCTTCAAGCGGATGGTCGAGGAAGCCCGGGCCCGCCGGCCCGCGGCCGTCATCCTGGTCGACTACCCCGGCTTCAACCTGCGGTTCGCCGGGAAGATGAAAGAGCTCGGCATTCCCGTCATCTACTACGTCTGCCCCCAGGTCTGGGCCTGGAACCGGCGGCGCATCCCGAAGATGGCCCGCTCCGTGAACCGGCTCCTGACCATCTTTCCGTTCGAAAAAGAGCTGCTCGCCGACTCCGCCATGAAGGTCGATTTCGTGGGCCACCCCCTGGTGGCGGCCACCCAGGCCCTGCGCGCGGCTCCCCCACAGCCCCTGCCCTGGGCCGGCTCGCCCAGGCTGGCCCTGCTGCCCGGAAGCCGGCGCCATGAAATCGATCGACTCCTTCCTGTAATGCTTGAAACCGCGTTTCAGCTGGAACAAGACAACCCCGAACTCTCCTGCCTCATCGCCGCCCCCTCGGCCGAGGCGGCCGAGGCGATGACCCGGCGGCTGGCCGGCCATAAAGGCCCGAAGCCTCGTCGGCTGGCCGTGGTCGGCGGACAAACCCGCGAAGTGCTCAAGCAGGCGGATGCCGCCGCCGTCGCCTCGGGCACCGCCACGGTCGAAACCGCGCTGATGCGCTGCCCCATGGCGGTCGTCTACCGGACCGCGCGCCTGACCTACCTGCTCGCCCGCTTCCTGGTCCACGTTCCGTTCATCGGCATGGTCAACCTGGTGGCCGGTCGTGAAGTGTGCCCGGAATTGCTCCAGGACAACCTCACCCCCGCTTCCCTCG
>CAIKKV010000056.1 GCA_903828035.1 uncultured bacterium | reverse complement strand
GCAAAGGCCGAGCGCCAGCCAGGCGGTGTATTCCTGCTGGCCCGGCCAGGTGGCCAGGACGACCCAGTAGCCGAACCCGAAGAAGAACGTGGCCGCCAGGAGCAGGCCGGCGAGTTCCAGCACGGAGGCGACGGTTCGGGTGGCGAGGTTGTAGAGGAAGACGGCCGTTGAGAAGAGCAGGAAGAAGCCGGCCAGGAAGGGCATGACGACGGGGAAGTCGGCGGGCGTGTAGAAGACGGCGAGCGACTTCCAGACGAGGGCGGTGTGGCAGGCAAAGGCCAGCCAGACGACGATCGGCCACTGGCGCTTCCAGGAAACCCCGAGCATGCCGAGCCCGAGCAACAGGAGGTAGGCGTACAGCCCGGGGAAGTTCTTGGCTCCGGTGCTCAGGAGCACGGGCGTCAGGTAGCCGCCCAGCAGGCCCAGGACGGCGATCAGCAGGGACCGGAAGCGGACGGACAGGGTGGCCGAGACGAGGGTGACGAAGGCCATGCCCCCGAAGGAGGCGGTCAGCGGGATGATCTGGAACATGGAGCCGGCGGCATAGAGGCTGAAGTAGAGCAGGGCGATGCCTCCGCCCACGAGCCCCTGGCCCAGCAGCTGGTATTGTTTCCCGAACAGGTGCAGGCCGCCGGCGACCATGAGGGCGCCGGTGAGCGTGCTGAGCGCCACCCGGCCGGCGGGGCCCAGGTAGCCGCGATCAATCGAATAGCGGATAAAGAAATAGCCTCCGAAAAGAAGGATCAGGATGCCGATCCGCATGAGCCACTGGGAGGCCACGGCGAACTCCATGGATACGTCTTTCCGCCGGAACTCCTCGCCCACCACAAACCAATTCCAGGCTTTCCGGAGAAGTTGAAACGCGGCGGATTCGATCTCCGGTTCGGCGGGCTTGGCCGGCGCCGTCCGCGGTTCGGGTTTCACGGGAGGGGGAAGAACGGGCGGGAGCAGGGGCGGGCGCGGTGAGAAGGCCGGGGCGGTTGCGACAGCGACGGGGGCGGGAGGTGAAAGGGGAGGAGGGGGCGGGGGCGCGGCCTGCAGCACGGGGGCGGGCTGTTTGGCGGGCGGCCGGAGGGCCTCCAGATCGCGCCGGATCCCATAGAGCAGGATCAGCGCCCAGATCGGGAAGCCGATTATCAGGAAGACGGCCAGGATACCAAAGAAAAAGGCGAGGAACTCCATGTCATGCATAAATGTCTCCCGTAGGAATGCCATTGTTTGGCATACGGGGAACGGGGTCAAGCCCTATTCCGCGCGCGGATATAGGCTTGACCGGAGGGGCGTAAAATCACGATACTTAAGTAATTCGCAGGAGCGTCATGAACAACGGACCGGACCAGAAAAACCCCGATGCCGAAACCGAGATCTGGAACGCGATTTCCGCTTTCGAGCGCATCCTGGAAGTCATGCCGGAGGATCGCACCTCCCTGGAAACGCTTGTGCATGCCTACACCCAACTGGGGGACCACACGCGTGCGCGCGATTACCTGGTGCGCCTGGCGAAAATCGTGGTGGATGAAAACGATGTGGAAGCGGCGAAGGCGGTGCTCTCCCAGCTGACGGTTTTCGAGGCGGATCCGGATATTGAGAAGCTTTCGGAGCGGCTGCAGGGCTTCATTTCCGGAGAAGGCGCGGCGGCCGCCCAGAAGCCGGCCGCAGCGGTTCCGGTTGTCGTAAAACCGCTGTTGTCCCACAAGATCAACATCACGGAAGAGCTGTCTTTGGCCTGGGATCTTCTTCAGGCCGGCGAGTTGACCCAGGAGCAGTATGCCGAGGTTATGCAGGACCTGACGAATATTTCCTCCAACACGACCGATCAGGGCGGCATTTCCATGCTTCACGTGATTGAAAACCGCGCGTTCGGCAACCTGGAGCGAATACTGGTTTTTGCCTCCCGGAAGGGCGACTTGCCGATCATCAGCCTGTCGGGGTTTGATTTCAGCGATGAGGCGATTTCGCTGCTGCCCCTGGAGGCGATGATCCGCCAGGGCGTGTTGCCCTACGATTTGCTGGGCCCGGATGCGCTGGTGGTGATTCAGAACCCGTATGACCGGGATCTTCGCAAGCAGGTGGAGTTGAGCCTCGGCCGGCGCTGCCATTTTTTCCTGGCGGCGCCCCACGATTTTTCAGCGGGAATTGTCCGGGTGCAGAAGCGGAAAGCGGAAATGGCCTCCAAAGCCAAGTGATCAGCGGGCGGTCTCGCCCACTCGCAGCAGCCGCTCCTCGGTTTTATAGCGCAGAAGCGCGCCTTCCTTTTTGACGCTGATCAACGTGACGTCCTCAATGGATTCTCCGGGTGCGACCACCCGGCCATTGATCAGCGCGGCCGCCGTGCCTCCCAGTTTGACCATGCCCGTCAGTTTGATTGCCGGCCATAGAACCGGGGCGGCGGCCTCGGGCTTCGGGGGCGGCGGGACGAAGAGGGTGGGCGGCGTTTCATCCCGCACCACCGGCATCGCCAGCTGTTCGGCTGGCCCGGGAACCGTCTCGGGCTGAAGCGTGGACACCTCGTTTGTGTCGCCCGTTGAAACTTTCGCCGGAGCGGCGGCCGTGACGGTGTTCAACACGGCGCCCGCAGGGGGGGCGGGTGCGGGTTTGGGAGCGGTGGCGACGACCCGCGCCGAGGGCGCGGGCTTGGTTGTTTTCGGAAGGAGCAGGGGCCAGGCCCAATAGAGGCCGCCGGCGGCAAGAAGCAGGATCAGCGCCATCAGGGCGATGATCATGGGCGCCGGGCTGCGTTTTTCCGATTCAGGCTCGTTGCGCTCCGGAGTTCCTGGCTGGGTTTCCGGCTTCGTTTCAGCCGCCTCCACCCGGGGATCCGGTTTTGCCGGAGAGGGAGGAACGGGAAGGGGCTGCGCGGGGACGGCGTGTTGAGCCGCCGGTTCCGGCGGCTGCGCGGCTCCGGGCGGCTGGCCCATCATGCGCAGGGGAATCTTGGCGCGCGGCGCCGCGGGAGTAGCCGGCGCATCCGTTTTCTTGTTCATCTCTTCCTGCTGACGCTTCAGCGCGTCCTGGATGAGGCTCATGTTACAGGCCCTCCAATTGTTTTGCCGCCAGGGAGACGCAGTCGGCGTCGATCCGGTTTTTCCGAAGGACATAGCCGGCCAGCATGGCATGATCGCTGAGCGCGTTGATCAACCGGGGAACTCCGCCGGAAGTTTGGAAAATAAGCTTCACGGCCTCGGCTTCGAACATCACGGTTTCGCCCGCTCCCGCGGTCTTGAGCCGATGCCCGATATAGAGGGCCGTATCATCCACGTCCAGGGGCGGGAGATGAAAGCGCACCAGGATGCGTTGCCGCAGCTGGCGGAGCTGGGGCTGTTTGAGCAAGTCGCGCAGCTCCGGCTGGCCGGACAACACGATCTGGAGAAGCTTTTGCTGATCGGTCTCGAGGTTGGAGAGGAGCCGGATCTGCTCGAGCAGCTCGAAAGAGAGATTCTGCGCCTCATCGATGATCAGCGCCACGTTGATGCCATTCCGGTTCTGCTCCAGCAGGTAGGCGTTCAACTGGTTCATGAAGGCCAGCTTGTCGCGCCCCGAGGGCGCCAGCCCGAAATCCTGAAGAATGGCCCTTAGCAGCTGGGTTTCTGTCAAATAGGGATTCAAAATGAGCGCCGTCCGAACCGATTCGCCCAAGTGGCTCATAACGGCACGGCACAGGGTGGTTTTTCCCGAACCCACTTCTCCCGTCAGTTCGATAAACCCTTTGCGAGAGGTGATCCCGTAGACCAGGTGGTCGAAGGCGTCCTGATGGTGGCGGGAAAGGTATAGATAACGCGGGTCGGGCGTGATATTGAAGGGGAACTCTTTCAGGCCATAGAAATCAAGATACATAACTAATTGGTCTCTTTCCGCATAACTGTGGGTGATTGAGATTGAGGAGACATCGGAGTCCGAATCTGTTTTGATGTTGTTACTAGGCAATATCAAACAGAAAGGGGAAACCGATGCCTCAAAGGGATCAAAGCACAGTCATTCTGGGTTTG
>CAIKKV010000055.1 GCA_903828035.1 uncultured bacterium | reverse complement strand
TCGAGGGATCTCTTCCTTACCGTCTAAACCCGGAGATCCCTCGACTTCGGCCCGAAGCGGGCCTCCGCTCGGGATGACAGAATAAGATCAATAAATATAAGGAAATTTTCTTTTGGCGAAAATGGCACCAAGATTCGTAAATAAAAAATCCCCCCACAAACCCGAAAGCGCCATTTTCATGAAGTGACTCTTCCCGCAGGTTTACAGTGTACGCCTCGGAAGCGAGTCCGTCCAACACGGAATGCGGGCATAAAAAAGCCGCCGCGGATTTCCGCGACGGCTTTTAGTCAATCGGATTTGCGAATGATTGTTATTCCTGAACGGCCTTGGGAGCCGCGGCCTTGCGCGCTTCGCGCTTCTGGCCATCGCGCGGCCCCTTGTGGCCGGCTGCCATTTCTTCCTTGCTCAAGCCGCCGCTCTTGTCGGTATCCAGCTTGGCGAACGTTTCCTCGGCGTTCGGGGCGGGCTTGGCCGCTTCGCCTTCCTTGAGCTTGCGGGCCTCGTGCTTCTTCGCGACCATCGCCTTGAACTCTTCCAGCGAAAGGGTCCCGTTTCCATCCGTATCGATGGCGGCAAAGCCATCACGCGCGACCCTGGCCGGAGCGCCAGCGACCTTTTCTTCAGCCTGGGCAACCGCCACGCTCAACGCACCCGCCATCAACACACCTAACGCGATACCCTGAATCTTCATGAGACCTCCGATTATGGTTTTGCCTTTTTGGCCTTGTCTTCCAGTATTAACGCGTTAATGCCTGCTGTTATTGTATGCAATATTTTTTGTCCCTTCCGGATTGCGTAGGGTGTGCGGTGTTTCATGCTTTTGTTGATCTTTTTCTGTCATCCCGAGCGGAGGCCCGCTTCGGGTCGAAGTCGAGGGATCTCCAGATTTAGCAGTCAAGGAAGAGATCCCTCGACTACGCTCGGGATGACGGCAAAGGCGCTGTGAGGTCGAAGAAAAATAGGCCTGACAGGTCTTTCATTCAATGAATAATCCCCCCACAAACCCGGAAGCGCCTCACACATGTTCGGGGCGAGGGCGGCCGGGCTCCTACCGCCGCACGCAGTGCGGCGCTACACGCTTCGCGACCGTAAAAGGCAATGCCGCCCGACTTCAAGGCGGACAGAACAGCACGGACGAAAACTGATCCGGCGTGCTTCAGCCGGAGCAGGGCCTTGCGCAGCAGCACGCGCCCCAGTTCGCAGCGGCGCTCCGGCAGCTGGCAGTCCGCGGGCGCCGCGTGCACATCGTGCAGGTCGGTCACCACCAGCAGGTTGAGCGCCCTCGGGCTGCCGATGGTGCTCATCGCTTTATGGTGTGCTGTTTATGGGCGCACATGTTCTCGGCGTGACCCTGACTGGCTTCACTCTCTTTCATCGCAAAAAGAGTGTGAAGAGGATAACCCTCAAGAGCAAGCGGAAACTAGTATCCAACGACTGCTTTACGAACGGGACGAGGGCGTCCCGTCTCCAATTAAGAAGCGGGCTTGGGCGGAAGCCCTCTCGGAGTTGTTCCAGTTCGATCAGGCGAAATGTCGGAGGGGCCGCGAGCCCAAGTGTTTTAGGCGTCGTGGAACTCCGCCCTCCGTTTTATTCTGGCCAAATGCCGGAGGGGCGAGCGCCGCGAGCCCTAGTGTTTTAGGCGTCGTGGAACTCCGCCCTCCGTTTCAGTCAGGCGAAAAGGCGAAATGATTTCGCGGATCAGCCCGAAACGGCACAACCCGCATCACGCCACCCGCCACGCCTTCACCCCACCGCCTTCCGCACTTGATTGAAGCCGCCGGAGGGGGTACTGTCCCCGGCATGAACGCGATCACCCTTCAGAACTTCGCGCAGCAGGCCGAAGCCTGGCGCAAACCGTATCAATCCACCTACTACGCCATGTACTCCAGCCTGTGGGCCGGCATCACCACCGACCCCCTGCTGATGACCGTGCCCCTCGACGACCACCTCGTCCACCGCGGCGACGGCGTGTTCGAAGCCTTCAAGTGCGTGAAGGGGCGGATCTACAACCTGAACGCCCACCTCGCCCGGCTGGCCGACTCCGCCGGCAGCATCTTCCTCCAGCTGCCGGCCGACCCCGCCACGCTCACCCGGCTGATCCTGGAAACGGTCGGGGCCGGCAAGCACCCCGACTGCACCGTGCGCGTCTTCGTCTCGCGGGGCCCCGGCGGCTTCTCGGTCAGCCCCTCGCAAAGCCCCGCCTCCCAGCTCTACATCGTCGCCGGAAAACTCGGCCTGCCCTTCATGCAGGACCACCCGGCCGGCGCCCGCGCGCGCTCGAGCCTGATCCCGGTGAAGCCCCCGCCCTTCTCCTCCATCAAGAGCTGCAACTACATGCCCAACGTGCTGATGAAGCACGAGGCCGAAACCTGGGGCGTGGACTTCACCGTCAGCTTCGACGAAAACGCCTTCCTCGGCGAGGGCGCCACGGAAAATGCCGGCATCATCACCCGCGACGGCCGCCTGCTTTTCCCGCTGCTCGACCGGGTGCTCAAGGGCACCACCATGCTGCGCGTGGCGGAGCTGGCCCGCGACGAGGTGAAGGCCGGCGCCCTGAAGGCGGTGGCCTTTGAACACATCACGCGCCAGGCCGTGGCCGAAGCGGCCGAGATGATCCTGGTGGGCACGACGATTGACGTGGTCGCCGTCATCGAGTTCGACGGCCAAGCCATCGGAAACGGAAAGCCCGGCCCGGTTGCCACGCGCCTCAACGCCCTGCTCGGCCGCGACGTGCTGGAAAACAAGGCGATGCAGACGGACGTCGGCTTTTCCAAATAGAATCAGCCGCCGGAACGCTTCACGGTGAAGCCCTGGGCGGTGAGAAACTCCACCAGGCGGTCGCGATGTTCGCCCTGGATCTCGATGACGCCGCTCTTGCAGGTTCCCCCGCTTCCGCACATGTTCTTGAGCTGGCTGGCCATCTTCTGGACCGCCTCTTCGGCCAGGGGAAGCCCCGCCACCACGGTCACGCCCTTGCCCTTCCGCCCCTGCGTCTCGCGACCCACCCGCACAATGCCGTCGCCCGGCTTGCTCCCGCCGCCTTTGCGACACACGCAGGCGGCGGCCGGGGTTCCACAGTTCGGGCACATGCGCCCGTGCTCGGTTGAATAAACAAGGCTCATCGGCCCCCGCCTTCCAAAGCCCGGTGCGATTTGCTGACCGGATGCGGATCCGGCTCAAGCCCGAACTCCGCCAGCAGTTTCAAAAACAGCCGCCGCCCCTTCCGGGCATCGACCACCTCATACTCCAACTCATAATCCCGCCGCCGGCCATACCGGTTGTCGTCGAGGCAGATCTCCCCGCCCTCCCACGGCACCACGATCCGGCGGGTTTTCAAAAAGCCCCGGTATCCCACGGCGGCCGGGTCGATGCCCGCCGCCTTGAGCCGCGGCGTCCAATCCAGCCCGACCACGCCCTGCCGGCGAATCCTCAGGAACTGGCTCCGGGTCAGCGGCTCCAGCTCAAACTCCGCCGCCGCCCCCCGCTCACGAACTTTAAGAGTGGCGCCATACTTCCCGCCTTTTTCCCGGATCCGCATGGCCATGCCCGCGCGCCTCAGCGCCAGGTCCGGGGTGTCGAAATAGTGATTCACCTGCTCCACGGCATCGGAAACGCCAACGCCGAAGCGCTTCATCAGCGCCAGGAAAAGAGGCCGGGAGACCAACCGCTTATACTCGATTTCACGTAGTTTCTGCATGGCTGGACGCAATTATCCGCAACCCGTCCCGTTCTGACAAGTTCAAATGGACAAACAAAACGCAATTCCGCATCATACGGGGATGAAGGTGCTCCTGCTTGCGCCCCATCCTTTTTACCAGGACCGCGGAACGCCCATCGCGGTCGACCTGCTGCTTCAAGCCCTCTCGGCTCGCGGCGATTCGGTCGACCTGCTCACCTGGCACCTCGGTGAAACCCGCGCCTATCCCGGCGTGACGGTCCACCGCATCCCCCGCATTCCCGGCATCCGCCGCGTCGGCCCCGGCTTTTCCGCCGCCAAGCTCGTCTGCGATGCCGTCATGACCCTCTCCGCGCTCCGCCTCGCCTTCCGCACGCGCTATGACCTGATCCACGCGGTCGAGGAATCGGCTTTCATGGCCCTCCTGATCCGCGGGCTGCGCGGGACGCCCTACATTTTCGACATGGACTCCTCCATGCCGCTCCAGATCGTGGAGAAATCGCCCCGCGCCCGCTTCCTGCTCCCGCTTCTCCAGCGGCTCGAAGGCGCGGCCATCCGCCGCGCCGCCGCCGTGGTGGCGGTGTGCGACTCCCTCGCCGGCCTGGCCGCCGCCGCGGGCGCCCGGAAGGTCGCCCTCGTGAGGGACGTGTCCCTGCTGCCCGACGACCAGGATCCCGCCGCCGTGCCGCCCGCCTTCAAGCTGCCGGGAACGGTTTTCCTCTACGTGGGCAACCTGGAGCGCTACCAGGGCATCGCCCTGCTTCTGGAAAGCCTGGCCACCACCCGGCTGCAGCGGCAGGACCTCACCCTGGCGGTCGTCGGCGGCACGCCGGCCGATATCGCCGCCTACACGGCCCGCGCCTCCCTGATGGGACTTGGCGACGCCGTTCATTTCCTGGGGCCCCGGCCGCTTTCGGAAATGGGAGCCCTTTTCGCCTCGGCCGACGTGCTGGTGTCGCCCCGCATCACCGGCAACAACACGCCCATGAAGATCTATTCCTACCTGGACTCGGGAAAACCCATCCTCGCCACCGACCTTCCCACGCATACCCAGGTGCTCAAGCCGGACGTGGCCTTTCTCGCGCCGCCGGAACCGGGCCCCTTTGCCTCGGCCATGATTCGGCTGTCCTCCGACCCGGCCCTCCGCCAGAAGCTGGGCCTGCGCGGCCGCCAGCTCGCCCGCACCGCCTATTCCCGCCCCGCCTTCACCGCCGCCGTCCATGCCCTGTATAAGGAATTGGAAACAAGCCTGCGCCGCCCATTGCATTAACACAAATTATATACTAGGATTCCAGAAAACGTATCGAAAGGGATTGCTCATGAAAGTCCTCTCCTCTGCCTCCTTCCTCCTCGCCGCCCTCTTGGCCGTCCAGGCCCAGGCCGATCTTCGCTACAAGGTCCAGACCAAGACGGAAGGCGGCCCGCGGAACGGCGGCAGCGCCCAGGTGATGCAGATGACCGCGGCCGGCGACAAGGCCCGCATGGAGTTCCTCGAAGGCGGCCCCATGAAGTCCGACAGCTACATCCTGACGAAGGATGGCGGGAAAACCCTGGTCATGGTGTCGACCAAGGACAAGACCTACATGAACTGGGACATGGACGCCATGCTGGGCATGGCGGGCGCCATGACGTCGATGATGAAAATGGAAGTCACCGATCCCAAGATGGAAAAACTGCTCGACGAGGCGGGCTCGCCCCTTCTCGGCTACCCCACCCGCCACTACAAGTTCCGGATCAGCTACGGCATGTCGATGACCGTCATGGGCTTCTCCTCCGCCTCCCAGGTCGTCCGCGACGAGGAGACCTGGACCACGACCCGGATCGACACCGCCGCCCTGAGCCGCTGGATCAAGAAAGCCCCGAAGACGATGAACGAGTCGCTCGACAAGCTGATCGTCCTGGAGCGCGACCGCATGGAAGGCCTGCCGCTCAAGACGATCTCGGTGCAGACCTCCACGGATAAAAAGGGCAAAAACCAGGTCACCAAGACGACCCTGGAAGTGACGGAAGTCGAAAACCTGACAGCCGATCCCAAGAGCTTCGAAGTTCCCGCGGGCTATACGGAAGCCAAGCTGGACGCCGGCCAGGAAGAAGGCGCCGAAGGCGCACCGAAAAAGGGCGCCCCTCCCTCGCTGCCCGGCTTCCTCAAGATGCTGGGGAAATAGGGCTCGCGGCGCTCGCCCCTCCGTTTTCAGACGCGACGCATTCGGAGGGCGGAGTTCTACGACGCCTTCCGGCTTTGTTCTTTCATGCCCGTATCGATCAGGCGCTTTGCCTATTGTCAGACCCCTGCACCTCTCCTATACTGATCGATGTGCATGGAAAAACTCATTACCATCCCATAGCGGGCTAAAAAGGGCACACCACCCCCTTTCCCCCTCTGATTTACAGGGCTTTTTCGTGATTTAACGGGCGGGTTTGGAAGTGCGCTTGCTGACGGATATGGCGAAACCGCCCGAAATCGGAGGTT
>CAIKKV010000054.1 GCA_903828035.1 uncultured bacterium | reverse complement strand
TCCCAGAGCCGTCGTCGAGGGGGCTTTGACCACTGATCAAATCGGGAACATCCTCTATGCCGACGTGCCGACCGGGCTGATCGCCTGGGCGCACAACTCGAGCGACGTTCTCACGAACGCCACGCTCACCTACCGCATTGTGGACGTGCGCGAACAGCGGATGGAAGAAAAGACGATACGCTTCACCGTCCCCGCTGGAAAAACGACCTCGCTGCGGATAGAAATCGGTCCGACACGCCGCGGGCTTTTCAATGTCGTCTATGCCGCCGCCGGGCGGCCGTATGCGGAAGGAGAGCTGATCTACGCGGTATTGCCGCCGATTCCCTCAGGCATGCCCCGCCATGTTCTAGGCTCGAACATGGACGCCGAGCCTGCCTCGTACGACTTGATGAAGCGGATGGGGCACAAGTGGCAGCTGTATTGCAAATTGTATGTGGATCGGCCGACCCAGGTAAACCCCAAAGCGGATGAATACACCTGGGAATCCCTGCGCAAGACGCTTGAACAGGCGCGCCAGGCGGGCCTGGAAGTCATGCCGGCCCTGTGGCCCAGCCAGCTGCCGCCTCATCTGCGCGATGCGGCTCTTTGCGAATGGGCGGCCTACGGCGACGGGCGGCGGGATGTGGCGAGGCAGTTGAAAATGCTGGCCGGAAAGCCCGCCGATCAACGGACCGCCGTCCTGATTCCGGATCTCAAGGCATGGAGGGCCTACTGCAAGCGGCTGGCCGAGGCCGTTGGCGATATCCAGCCCTGGTGGACCGTCGAGGACGAAACCGAACTCTATTTTTCGGCGCGTGAATTCGCCCGCATCGTCAGCGCCTCCGCGGAGGGCTTTCGCGACAGCGGCAAGCCGATGAAGCTCTCGCTTTCATGCATGACCGATTACCTGGACGAGTTGATCGCGGAATGGGGAGGCACGATTCCAGTTTCGGGATTCGGCGCCAGCTCCTACGCCTATGAATATTGGGAAGCGCGGAAGGCGCGTGCTCTTCAGCAGCGCTGGAATGTGCCCTGGCACTGCATCGGCGTAGGCTCCACCGGCGAGCCCCAGTTCCGCCGCACGGGACCCTTCGGCCAGCCCGTCTACGCCCATGCCGTGCGGACCGCCCAGCACATGCTGATGCTGACGCTCGTTCAAGACGCCAAAGTCCTGGGGCACTACGCCGGGCGGCTCTGGGTTCAAAACACTCTGGCCAACAACGACTTCCCGCTGATGGATTACGACGGCACTCCGCTGCCGCACGGTTTCACCTTCAGCTGCCTGCCGCTTTTGCTTTCAGACGCCGTTCCCGTCGAGGACGTTTATCTCGACACCCTGCGGACCCTGGTCTTCGTGTTCCGCCAAAACGGGCGGCTGCACGCGGCCACCTGGAGCACC
Source organism: uncultured bacterium (assembly GCA_903828035.1). The sequence goes on along the minus strand of CAIKKV010000054.1, from coordinate 3,304 downwards.
GCCGTTCCCGGGGAGGACATCCACTGGCGGGCCGAACCGCGCGTCTGGCGCGACGTCCGACTAGCCGGCGCCGAGGGAAAAGTAACCGTGGCGGATATGTACGGAAACGCCCGGGACGACATCCGAATTGAAAAAGGGGACAGCCTCTTTGACCTGACCGAAGAGCCCGCCTTGATTTTCAACGAAGGCCTGTCGGACGAAGCCTTCCTCGCGATGGTGCGCGGAATCACGGCCGCGCCGCGCCCGATCGACCTTGGGCTCGCGTTCATTCCCAACGGCAAGGGGGGCGTGGACCTGGGCGTCCGCGCGCATAACAACACAACGAATGCGCTTGAAAACTTGAAGCTGGACGCCAACTTTCCGCCCAACCGGATGCTGACGCGCGTGGACTGGACCCTGCCTGATCGGAACGGGAAAATCGGGCCCCTGCCCGCCGGCGCCACGGAGTGGGGCAGGATCGGGACCTCGATCGGCCTGAGCGCGCCCGTGGAAAATGCCACCTACACCGCCTGGCTGACCGATTCCCTCGGCCGCGAACACGTCGTCTATGACACCTGCTGGATGACCGTCGCCCCCGCCCTGCACGCCACGGTCGATGGCCGTCTCAATGAATGGGGCTCCGTGCCGGCGGCCTGGATGTACTACACCTTCTCCTGGGGGCGCCTGGGCCGACACACCACCCAGTTCGTCGATCAGGGCGAACACTTCAAGTATATCAACCGCGTGGATTCCCGGGCGTCTATCCGGGTCGGGCACGACGCCGAACATCTCACTATCGCCATTCGTTGCGAAGATGATGATTTCGTCAAAAAGGGGACGGCCTCTGCTGGCGACCGGTTGGAAATCAAGCTGAGCGCCGCCCCCGGTGAGGCCGCGGCAACACGCACGTTAATACTCGATCCTGCCGGCGATGGAATTTCGCTTTCAGGGTCAGCATCCGAAGGCGCGATGGCCGCCCTCTCTGTCGTCGAAACCAATAACGACTACGCTCCGTATACGGTGTGGAACGTCGAGGCCGCCATTCCTATTTCAGCCCTGGGCGGAACAAAGAAGTCGGGCGACGCGATCGGCTTCGATGTCGTCTGGCACGACGCCGATCATGACGGGTCGAATGTGGTCACGGGAACCTGGCGCTGGGCGGGGCACAGCAGCAGTCTCGGCACGCTTTTCTTCGTGCCTTCCAGTGACAAGAGGGTGGATTAGTGCAACACGACTGTATAACCGTTTAACAACACAAGACAAGATACGGAAAGGCTGGCCCTCATGAAGCATAGAATCGCCGTCCTGTTTTTCACCGTCTGCGCACTCGCGACCGCAAGCGTCCAGGCCTCATCCTATGAACTCTGGGTGGCGGGCAGGCTATCCTCCGCCACTAGCGCAAACGGCAGCATCGCGCGATTCAGTGCAAAAGACGGCTCGTTCCTGGGCTATTTCATGCATACGAACAACGGCTCGGGTCTCGTTGTGACGCCAGGCGCAGGAACGATTTCGCGCGTCGCAACGGACAACGGCAAAATCTATGTCGGGTATCTGGCGGCAACTAGCTATAATAAAGTTGTCCGTTACGACCGCACGGGCGCCAATCCCAGCTTCGATTTTATCCCAGGACCAGGCGGCGATTGGCGTTTCGGTTCTTACTATTATCCCGTCAGGGGTTTGATCTTTAAGGCCGACCACATTTTCTTGATGGCCGGCGTGTACACCAACAAAACGCCGGATATGCTGGCGGGAACCTATCTGTTCCGGCATAACCTTGACGGCACCAGCGCGGGCACCCAGCCCGACACCTCGCTTGGCGATAACCGAGGCGCCCAACTCAGCGGTCCCACCAACATCGCGCCTATTAATGGCAGCGCCGATCTCGCACAAGATTCGTCGGGAAACTTCTTAGCACTTCTCGGAACAGGCGTCTATCGGTTTGCGCCTGACGGAAGTCATTACGGACCCGGGGGCTTAGGCGACACAAACGCTTGGATTACAAGCAGCGCGCTGTCTCCTCTCACCGTTTTCAGCGCCCTTGCCGTAGATGGCACAGGCCGAATTTATGTGGCTGGCGATCAAAACAGCGTAACCACGAGCCTCCTGCTTCGCTTCAACGCCAACGGGACGCCAGCGGGAACAAACGGGACCACTGCTGTTTTCGCCAAGTATATAACTTACCTTAAAGGCGTGATACGGGCACAATGCCTGGCGATCGGTCCCGAGGACGGCTACCTGTATGCAGGCAACGGCTACGTCGGCTCCGGTAATTATGAAAATATGATCAACCGGTTTTATACCTCCGGAGCGAACGACGGCAAACTGGTCGAGGAAGGCGGCTTCGCCAATCGAGGAGGCGCAACCGCCCCCTTGTATATGCCGAGTTTCAATATCATTTTTGTTAAAACGACTTCGTCCGGAACTGTCATCGCCATCAAATAAAAGTCACTCCGCCCAGGGCTCCGGAGGCAACGTCACCGCGTCGAATTCGGGTTTGTCGCTTTTATAGAGGTCTGCAATCGCCCGATCGTCAAGCGGCCAGTTGTAAATCCGCAGGTTATCGATCGACCCGTTGAAGGCCTGGAAGTCGCTGCCCATCGTCAGCGGACCGCAGTTATCAATCCAGAGGGGCAGTTGCGCAAGAACCGTATCCGCCACGAGCACGCCGTTGACGTAAAGCCGGAGACCCCGATCGGAAGGGGCGGGGTTATAGGTGGCCGCCACGTGCGTCCACTTGCCGGTTTCGGCGTACAGGCTCATCGGTCCCGCCGTCACCCGCCCGCCACCGCCCGGGCCCTGCACATCGAAGCGAAAGCTGTTGTTCACGAACGGTACCTCTTTGTCGCTGCCCATGGTGCCGAGGTTCCATCCGACAAAGGGCCGGAAAGCGGTCGGCTTAGCGGTCTGGCCTGGCGCGCCCGAGTCCTTCTTGGCAAATCCCGCCCAGCGGGCCGAGTTCGTGGACGGCCGAATCCAGCAGGCAACGGTTAAGCCTTCGTTCCCGACAGCAACAGAATCGCTGTCTGGAATCATCCGCTGAATCGCCAATTCCTCTTTCGTCATATGCAGAACCAGCCCGTCTTTACCCGAAGCGACCCGTTTCCGCTCCGGCGCTTTCCCTGATAGCGTCTCGATTTTAATTTTCCCGCAGCCTTTTTCAAGCCACGCTGTCGCGGCAGCCAACTTGGCGTCTGGAACATCAAGATAGCTCCACATCTTTCCACTGATGATTACGCGGGGTCCGTCCGATGACGGCCCGGTAACGGCATTGCCCCAGATATCGAGTTGGCGAAGACCCAGGTTTTCCGGATAGGGAAGGACGACC
>CAIKKV010000053.1 GCA_903828035.1 uncultured bacterium | reverse complement strand
TCCGCCCGCGCCGCCCTTTCCAACAGCGCCCCCCCGCGCGTCTTCGTGGAGTTGTGGGACGACCCGCTCTACACCGTTGGACGCGGCTCGTTTGTTTCCGAATTGGTGACGCTCGCGGGCGGGACCAATATCGGCGACGAGGTGGATTCGCCCTACTTCGCGGCCTCGCCCGAGTGGGTGATCGACCGGAATCCCGAGGTCATCCTCTGCCTGTTCATGGATCAGTCGCACCAGACGGTCAAGCGCGTCACCGCGGTTCCCGCTTTCGCTTCGCTCTCCGCCGTCAAGAACGGGCGGGTGTACGCCGATTTCAACCTGACCGAACTGCTCCGGCCCGGCCCCCGGGTCATGCGCAGCGTGGCCGCCCTCCGGCGCTGCCTGGCCGATCCGACTTACAAGGAGAATCCATGAAGGCCTTTGTTATTCCCGCCCTTGATGAAACGGCCATGGCCGAGGCGCGCGCCCGGCACAACCAGCTGACCAAGCCGGCCGGCAGCCTGGGCCGCCTGGAGGACATCGCGGTGCAGCTGGCCGGCATGGCGGGCTGCTGTCCGCCCCCCATGCCGCTGCGCAAAGCCGTGCTGGTCTTCGCGGGCGACCACGCCATCGCGGCCCACGGCATCAGCATTGCGCCCTCCGAGGTGACCCGGCAGATGGTTTGCAACTTCACGGCCGGCGGCGCCGCGATCAACATCATCGCCCGGCATGCCGGCGCGCGCGTGACCGTGGTCGATGCCGGCGTCATGTCGGATCTCCCGCCCCTGCGCGGGCTGGTGCGGGAGAAGGCGGGCTCCGGCGCTTGCGATATTTCCAAGGGGCCCGCCATGACGCGGGAGCAGGCTGAAGCGGCCGTCCTGCTGGGCGCCCGCTGCGTGGAGCGGGAGCGGGTCAAGGGGCTTGACCTACTGGCCTGCGGCGAGATGGGCATTGGCAACACCACTCCCGCGACGGCCCTCGTGAGCGCCTTGACGGGGCAGCCGCCCCGCCTGATCACGGGGCCCGGCACGGGCATCAACGGCGAGGCGCTGGAGCGGAAAATCGGGCTCATCGAAGCCGCGCTGGCGGTGAACCGCCCCGATCCGGCGGACGCGTTGGATCTCCTGGCGAAAGTGGGCGGCTACGAGATTGCCGCCATGAGCGGCGCCATGCTGGAAGCCGCCTCCCACCGGATTCCCGTCATGGTCGACGGCTTTATTGCCACGGCCGCGGCGCTGGTCGCCGCGGTCCTGGAGCCCGGGGTGAAAGGCTACCTGATTGCCGGGCACCGGTCGGCCGAGCCGGCCCACGACCTGGCGCTGCGGCACCTGGGCCTCAAGCCGCTGCTGGATCTCGGGATGCGGCTGGGCGAGGGGACGGGCGCGGTGCTGGCCATGTCGCTCGTCGAGACGGCCGCCGGCGTGCTGCGGGACATGGCGACGTTTGCCGAGGCCGGGGTGAAGGTTGAGTAAAAGGAAAGAACGCGTTCAGGCACTGATCGCCAGGTTTCCATTGAAAGCCCTCCTTTCGGTTGGCTCCGAGGGCTGGCGCAACTACCGCCGCGCCCTGAGCCTGCTGACCCGGCTGCCGGCCGCGGTGGAGTGGGATCCGCAGCAGCCCTGGGGCAAGCTGGCCGGCTGGTTTCCGGCCGCGGGCCTGGCGGTTGGCCTGATCCTGATGCTGCTCGCCTGGGGCTGGGACAAGGTGGCCGATCCGTCGCTGGTCGGCAGCGCCCTGGTGCTGGTTGCCTGGGTCGGCGTGACCGGCGGTCTTCACCTAGACGGGCTCGGCGATTGCGCGGACGCCTTTTTCACGCCCGTGAGCCGGGAGAAGCGCCTCGAGATCATGGCGGATCCCCGGCTGGGCGCCTTCGGCACCATGGGCCTGGTGCTGGCCCTGCTGCTGAAGTTCGGCGGCATCATGCACATCCTGACCTTCCTGATGGGCACCTCGGGCTTCTGGTGGCAGATGAGCGCGCTCTGGCCGCTTGCCGTGGCGCCCGTGGCGGCCCGCGCGGCCATGGTGGGCATCCTGTCCATGGGCTGGATCCCGCTGGCCAAGGCCGGCGGCATGGGGGCGATGGCCAGGGAGGGGCTGGGGAAGGGCCAGGTGATCGGGGCGGTGGCGGTGGCGCTGGTGGTGGCCCTGCTGGGCGGCTGGCGGGGCGTGGCCATGCTGCTGGCGGCGCTGGCGGCGGGAGCGGCCACGGCCTCGCTGGCCTGGCGGCGGATTGGCGGCCTCACGGGCGACGTGCTGGGCGCCGTGGTGGAAACGGGCGAAATCGCGGCGCTGATGGCCGCCACAATGAGCTTTTAAGGAGCGCATGTACCGGATCGGAACCACATCCTATATCATTCCGGACGAGATCCTGCCCAATGTCGACTACCTGGGCGGCCGCGTCTCCGACATCCAGCTGGTGCTGTTCGAGACGGATGAGCACGGCAGCAATCTGCCGGACGAGACCTTGCGAAGCGCCCTGCGCGAGCGGGCGGCCCGGTTCGGCCTGACCTACACCGTGCACCTGCCGCTCGACCTGCGGCTGGCGGATGGCGGAGAGGCGACGCATGTATCGCTGATCAAGGCGCGGCGCGTCATCGAGGCGACCCGCGACCTCGCTCCCGCGGCGTACACGCTGCACCTGGATGCCGGCCGGCTGCCGCCGCCGTGGGGGGCCTGCCGCGATAATCCGCTGACGCTGCGGGCCTGGCAGGACCAGGCGGCGCGGGCGCTGGAGCGCGTGGCGGGCTGGGTGCCGTCCCCCGGGTTGCTGTGCGTCGAGAATCTGGAGAAATGGGCGCCCGAGGCCTTCGAGGCGGTGCTGGACCGGGTGCCGGTGAGCCGGACGGCCGACATCGGGCACCTGTGGCTGGAAGGGCGCGACCCCCTGCCGTCGCTCCGGAAGTGGCTGCCCCGCACGCGGGTGGTTCATCTTCACGGCGTGGGCACCCGCGATCACCAGTCGCTGCTGCGGATGACGGCCGCCCAGCTGGAGCCGGTGGTGAAGCTGCTGAAGGCGGAGTTCAACGGGGTGCTTACCCTGGAAGTGTTCAATGAGCAGGACCTGGCGGAGTCGCTCGAAGCGCTGCGCCGGGCCGAGGAGACGGTATGAGCGGCATGAATGAGCGTCCGGCTGGCGGCCGGGGACGGTGGGTGTTGATCCTGGGCGGCTCGCGCAGCGGCAAGAGTTCGCTGGGCGAGCGGATGGCTAAAGAGCGCGGCGGGCGCGAGGTCCTGTTCCTGGCCACGGGCGAGGCGCTGGATGTCGAGATGCGCGAGCGCATCGAGCGGCATCAGGCGGATCGCGCCAGCTTCGGCTGGCGCACGCTGGAGGCGCCGCGGATGGCGGGCGAGCGGCTGGCCGCCACGCTGGCCGGGTCCGAGAAGGTCGTGCTGCTGGACTGCCTGACCTTGCTGGCCAGCAATGCCGTGTGCGGGATGCCGGATGAAGCGCCGTCCGCCGAGGCTGAAAAGCGGGTGGTGGCGGAGATGGAGTCCCTGATGGCGGTGATGCGCGGCCAGGCGGCCGACTGGATTGTGATCAGCAATGAGGTGGGGCTGGGGCTGGCGCCTCCGTACAAGCTGGGGCGGCTGTTCCGGGATGCCCTCGGGCGAGCCAACCAGAGGCTGGCGGCCGAGGCGGATGAGGTGATTTTGATGGTGGCGGGTCTTCCCATGCGTTTGAAAGGATAGGGGGATTATGATGAGCAAGCGGGTATGGATGGTGATGGCGGTGCTGGGGGCTGGCGCGGTTTCGGCCCAGGAGACGGTGCGGACGAATGCGGCGGAGATTGTCGTCACGGCCACGCGCGAGTGGACCGAGGCGGCGCGCGTTCCGGTCAGCATTTCCGTGGTCACGGCGGAAGAGATCGAGCGGAAAGGCGCGAATAATCTCTCCGATGTGCTGCGGGATGTGCCGGGCGTGCAGATCCGAAGCCTGAGCGGCGGCCCCATTGCGGAGGCGGCGATGCGGGGCGGCGGCGAAAACAGCCAGGGCCGGGTGCTGGTCCTGCTCGACGGCCGCCGGATGAACAATCCGGACATGGCGTCCATGAACTGGCTGCAGATCCCCCTGAACCAGGTGGAGCGCGTCGAGGTGCTGCGCGGCGCCCAGAGCGCGATGTACGGCAACTTCGCCTCGGAAGGCGTCATCAACATCATCACCAAGAAGGGGGCGGCCAAGCCCGCCGCCGAGCTTTCCCTGATTGGCGGAAGCGAGGGCACCGCCATCGCGCGCGGGGGCGTGTCCGGCTCGACGACCCTCAGCCTGCTTCCCGTCTCCTACGCGGGGAACGCCGAGTGGGGGAGCTCGGACGGGTATCGGGACCGGAGCGGCTACGACTCCTACGGCGCCGGGTGCCGGCTGAGCTCCGATTTCACGGACCGGACCGGCGCGGCGCTGGCGGGCTCCTGGTACCGCAGCAATTACGAGCTGCCGGGCGACCTGACCCTGCGGGAGATGAAGGACGATCGGCGGCAGAGCCATAACCCCGCCGACAAGTCCGACAACGACTACCTGAACGCCACCCTCGACTATTACGCCGAGCCCGAGGACGGGACCCGCCTGGACGCCGGCCTGGGGTGGCTGGAAAAGAAGAACGCCGGCGACGTGGCGAGCTGGTTCATGTACAGCGACTCCGACCTGAAGAGCTATTCCGCCCAGCCCCGCGTGACCGTGGACGAAGACTGGGGCGGGCTGAAGCAGCGCACGATAGCCGGGGCGGACCTGTATTGGGACCGCATGGATGTGGAGCGGTACGCCGACCCGGAGCGGAGCATCCGCATGATCGACGCGGAGCTGGAGCGCGACACCGTGGGCGGCTATCTCCGCCACCAGGTGGAGCTGACGCCTGAGTGGATCGTGCATGGCGCCGGGCGCGTCGAGCAGGCGACCTTGTCGGCCGATGCGAAGTCGGGCGGCGCGCGCGTGCTGGACGAGTCGAGCGCCGATCACGGCCAGGCCTGGGAGGGCGGCGTGGCCTATGCCTTCGACCGGCAGTCCAAGGCCTTTGTCCGCGGCGGCACCGTCTACCGGTATCCGTTCATCGACGAGCAGATCAGCTATTACGGGTTCGGCGCGGACGGCTTCTACCGCGACCTGGAGGCGGAGAAGGGCTTGAACACGGAGACGGGCGTGGAGCTGGGGTGGGATCCCCGCTGGCGCGCCTCGGCGACGGTGTTCCGGTTCGATATGCGCGACGAGGTGGGCTGGGATCCGGTCGCGAACCGGAACGCCAACCTGGACCGGACGCTCCGCCAGGGCGCCGAGCTGGCGGGCGGGTGGAGCCCGGTGGCGCGGCTGGAGCTTGAGGCGAATTACACCTTCACGGAGGCGGAGTTCACCACGGGCCCGAATGACGGCAAGGAGGTGCCGCTGGTTTCCCGGCACACGGCCGCGGGCACGGTGCGGGTCGGGCTGCCGGCCGACCTGTGGCTGGATTCCACCGTGCGCTACACGGGAAGCAGCCCGCTGGGCGGGGACGTGGCCAACGCCGGGCCGGAGCTGGACGCCTATACGACGCTCGACCTGGCGCTGCGCTACCGCTCGCCGCGCGGGTTCACGGCGTTTGCCGAAGTGGACAATGTGACGGACGAAACCTACGCCTCCGTGGCGTACAAGGGCTTCAGCGAAGACGCCTACTACCCCATGCCGGGAACGACCTGGCGGGCGGGCGTGAGCCGGAAGTTTTAAAGGAGCGGTCATGATTGAACTGATGCAACGGGGCGGCCCCGTGATGTGGCCGCTGCTGCTCTGCTCCCTGGTGGCGCTGACGGCCATCATCGAGCGGGCGATATTCTGGGTGCGCGAGTCGGTGTTCCGCGACCAGGCCCTGCTCGACCGGATGATCGAGCTGACCCAGAAGGGCGAGTTCGACCAGGCCGTGCAGGAGTCCAAGGCGGCCTGCTGCGCCCCGACCCGGATGCTCCGGGCCGGCCTGGCGCCTCGCGATCACGGCCTGCACGAGGCCATGGAGGTGGCGGCGAGCGAGGAGATCTCCCGCATGAAAAGCGGGATGGCCATCCTGGACACGATCATCACCATGGCGCCCATGCTCGGCATCCTGGGCACGGTCACCGGCATCATCAAGTCCTTCGACCTGCTCGGGGACCTCCAGGTCCAGGACCCGCGCGGCGTCTCGGCGGGGATCGCGGAGGCGCTGATCACGACGGCGGCGGGCCTGGTCATCGCCCTCGGGGTGCTGCTGCCGTTCAACTACTTCATCTCGTGCATCCAGCGCGAGACCCGGCGCCTGGAGCAGGTGTCGACCCAGTTCGAGGTGGTCTACCGGAAGGGGCAGGAGCATGCGGCTCGATAGCGGATATGAGGAGCGCAAGGCGCGCGTGGAGATGGTGCCGCTGATCGACTGCATGTTTCTCCTGCTGGTCTTCTTCATCTATGCCATGGTGACCATGACGGTGCACCGCGGCATCCGCGTCAACCTGCCCCGCGGCGAAGGGGCGGTCGAGCGGACGACGCCGGTGCTGGTGACCGTTTCCGCGGATAACACCCTGAAGGTGGGCGGGCGGACCGTGGACCTCGAAACCGCGGTTCGCGACGTAGTCGAGCAGGCGCGCCTGCAGAAGGCGCCGGTCATGATCGGCGGGGATTGCGCCTCGGATCTGGGCGTCTCCCTCGAACTGCTCTCCCGCCTCAAGGCGGCGGGCGTGGATTCGGTGTCTTTCCTGGTCGAGCGGAAGACGCCATGAACCTCTTTGAACGCCGCTGGCTGATCGCCTTCCTGCTGGCCCTCGGGGCCCATGCGGCGCTCTTCCTCTATGGCGGGCTGTGGTACACGGCGGGGGACAAGATGGATCCGCCGCAGGTCGCGGAAGGCGATCAGGCGCTGGCGGTTTCCCTGGTGGAGGAGCCGGCGGGCCCGGCCATGGAGCCGGCCCCGCTGCCGGCGCCCCCGAAGCCTGTGGCGGAAGAGCGGGTCGAGGAGCCGCCCGCGGTCAAGCCGCCGGAGCCGGTGAAAGAGCCCGAGCCGGCTGTGCGGCCGGAGGCCCGGCCGGTGCTGACCGAGCCGGAGCCGGCGGCCCCGGCGGTCCAGCCCGCGAAACAGCCGGAGCCGGAGCCCGCGGTGAAAGCCGCGCCCCCGGCGGCCCCGGTGGCCCGCGAGGCGGCCGCCGCCCCGGCCCCGGTGAAAACAGGGGCCCCGGCGGCCAGCTCCGGGGGAGCGTCGGGTTCCGGACTGGCGAGCGCGCCGGGCGGCGCGCGGGCCCCGGGCATGCCGGGCGGTCCGGCTCCGCTTTCGACCATTCATCCGCGCTACCCCATGGGCTCGCGGATTCGCGGGGAGGAGGGGCTGGTGACCGTGCGCGCCCGGGTGGATGCCCGCGGAAGGCCCGTCGAGGTGAAGGTCATCGCGTCCAGCCGGTATTTTGCGCTCGACGCCGCCGCTGAAAAGGCGGTAAAAGGAGCGCGTTTTGTGCCGCCGGCGCCCGGTGCGCCGCCCGAGTCGTTTGTGGCCGATTTAACCATCCGTTTCCAGCTAAGGGAGCCCTGAGCCGGCCGCGTGCCGGATCCGATGAAAGCGAAAACGTTCTGGGTCTTTCTGTTCATTCTGGCCCCGCTGGTTCCCCTGCTGGGGCTGCTCGCGGGCTCTTCGGGCTTCGGGCTGCCGGACTGGCATGCCGAATCCGGCCGGGCGCTGCTGGTGTTGCGGATGGAGCGGGTGTGGTCCGGCCTGATTGTGGGCGCGGCCCTCGCCTCATCCGGCGTGGTGCTCCAGGCGCTGCTGCGCAATCCGCTGGCCGAGCCGTATGTGCTGGGCGTCAGCGGCGGCTCCGCGCTGGGCGCTGCGGCCGCCATCCTGTTCGGCTCCGCGCTGGGCGTCTGGACCGTGCCGCTGGCGGCGTTTGCGGCCGGGGCCGCCACGTTGGCGCTGGTGGTGAGGCTGGCGCAGGATGACCAGGGGACGCCCTCCATTTACGGCCTGCTGCTGAGCGGCGTGATCGTCAGCTCCGTCTGCTCGGGGCTGCTGATGTTCCTCCTGTCCATTGCGCCGGCCGAGGGGGTTCACAATGTGCTGTGGTGGATGCTCGGCAACCTGCAGATGCCCTCGCGCCCGCTCCTGGCGGCCTGCTCCGCGCTGGCCCTCGCGGGCCTGGCGGGCACGGGCGCCCTGGCGCCCGAGCTGAACGCGCTGACGCTGGGCGGGGAGACGGCGCACCACCTCGGGGTCCGCACGAAGCTGGCCGTGGCGGCGGGCCTGGTGCTGGCCACCCTTGTGACGGCTTCGGCCGTGGCTACCGCCGGGCTGATCGGTTTCGTGGGGCTGGTGGTGCCGCATGTGGTGCGGTCGCTGGTGGGGCCCGATCACCGGCGCCTGATTCCGGCCGCGGCCCTGGGCGGCGGACTTTTCCTGGCGGCCTGCGATATCCTGGCGAGAACGGTGCTGGCCCCGCGCGAGGTGCCCGTGGGCGTGATCACCGCGCTGGTGGGCGGGCCGTTTTTCCTGTGGATCCTGAGGCAGCGCCGCAAGATGGGATGGGTGGGATGAGCGAGCCGGCTGTCAGCGTGATGGAGGTGACCGCGGGATATGGCGCAAGGCCCGTCCTGAACGGAGTCCGGTTCGACCTGGCCGAAGGCGGCATGGCGGCCCTCCTGGGCCCCAACGGCGCGGGCAAGAGCACACTTTTCCGCGTGATCACCGGGCTGATGCCGCACCGGGCCGGGTCGGTGAAGTTGTTCGGCCGGCCGGTGGAGTCGCTTCGGGCCGGGGAGCGGGCGCGGCTGGTGGGCGTGGTGCCGCAGGAGGTGGAGGTGCCCATGCCGTTCTCCGTGGAGTCGTTCGTCCTGATGGGCCGCACGGCGCGGATGAGCCGCTGGGCGGGGCCGTCCCGGCAGGACCGCGCCGCGGCCGAGCGGGCCATGGCCCTGACGGATGTGACGGAGCTGCGGGACCGGCCGGTGACGGAGCTGAGCGGGGGCGAGCGGCAGCGGGCCGTGGTGGCCATGGTGCTGGCCCAGGAGCCCCGGCTGATCCTGCTGGACGAGGCCACCTCGCATCTCGACATCAACCACCGGCTGGACATCATGCGGATCGTGGAGCGGCTGAACCGGGAGGAGGGCGTCACCATCCTGCTCACGAGCCACGACCTGAACCTGGCCGCCAGCTTTTGTCCCCATATCCTGTTGTTGGATCACGGCCGCCTGGAGGCGGCGGGCACGCCCGAAGCGGTGCTGACGGAAGAGCGCCTCGAGAAGGTGTATCACTGCCCGATCCGCGTGCGGCGGGACCCGGACGACGGGGCGATGGCGTTTTTCCCGGTCCTGCGGTGAAGACGCCAGCTTTTCCCCGTGATAGGACCTATAGGACGTATAGGACCTATCGCCGGAACCGTGGCTTCTCCTTGTTTTGGGCATGCGCTTGTGCGACCATGGGCGAGCGCGAATGAAAGGGAAGACTATGAAAATAGAATCACTCGAGTTTCTCCGGTCCATGCTCAACACCCCGAGCCCGTCCGGTTATGAGATGGGCATCCAGGGCCTGGTCCGGAGCCGGATGAAGGACTCTTGCGACGAGGTCCGCACCGACGTGCACGGCAACGTGATCGGCGTGATCAACCCCGAGGCGCCGTTCCGGGTCATGCTGGCCGGCCACGTGGACGAGTGCGGCTACATGATCGTGCACATCGACGAAAAGGGGTTCGCCTATTTCACCTGCGTGGGCGCGACCGATCCGGTCATCGCCATCGGCCAGCGCGTCCGCATCCACGGCCGCAAGGGCTCCATCCTCGGCGTTATCGGGAAGAAGCCGATTCACCTCACGGAGATGGAGGATCGCGGCAAGGCTTCGAAGTTCCACGAGCTGTGGATGGATATCGGGGCGAAGGACCTGAAGGACGCGGAGAAGCGCATCGCGGTGGGGGACTACGCCACCATCGACACGGGGTTCGAGGAGCTGCCCAACGAGCTGGTCGTGGCCCGCGCGTTCGATGACCGGGCCGGCGCGTTCGTGATGCTGGAGACGCTGCGCCGGCTGAAGGGCCGGCCGCTGAAGGTGGGCGTCTATGGCGTCGCCACCGTGCAGGAGGAGATCGGGCTGCGCGGCGCGAGCACCAGCGCCTATTCGGTGAATCCGCACGTGGGCATTGCCCTGGACGTGGGGTTTGCCTCCGACTGCCCCGGCCACGATTCGCGCCGCATCGGCATCTGCAAGCTCGGCAAGGGGCCCCAGCTGCACCGGGGGCCGAACATCAATCCGATCCTGGGCGACCAGCTCGAGGAGACGGCCCGCAAGGCGAAGATCCCGATCCAGATCGGCGCGGAGCCCCGCGCCACGCCCACCGATGCCAACGTGATCCAGCTGTCCCGCGGCGGCGTGGCGGCGGCCCTGATGAGCATTCCCACCCGGTATATCCACAGCCCCGTGGAAATCCTTTCGCTGACGGATCTCGAGAACGCCTCCCGCCTGCTGGCCCTCTTTATCGAATCCCTGGACGGGACCGAAGATTTCACGCCCAGGGTTCGATGAGCCGGCTGGTTTTCCTGGCGGTCAACGCGTCCTATTCCCACACCAGCCTGGCGGCGATGCGCCTGCGGGGCGTCGCCGATCCGGAGACGTGGGAGTGGACCACGCTGGAGACCGCGATCGCCGATTCCCGCGACAGCATGCTGGAGCGCGTGCTGGCATTGAAGCCCGATGTGCTGGCAACGACCTTTTATTTGTTCAACCGCGAGTGGCTGACGGCCTTCCTGGCTCGTTTTCGCGCGTTGTCGCCCCGGACGGTCGTGATCGGCGGCGGGCCGGAATGGCTGGGAGGCTCGTCGGGCTTCTTCCAGCCCGTCTCCCTGGTGGATGCCGGCGTTCGCGGGGACGGGGAGCGGGCCTTCAGGCAATGGCTGCCCGTCTGGGATCGTCCCGCCGCGTGGGGGGCCATTCCCGGTTTGATCCGGTGTGAGGAGGGGCGGGTTCTGGACCCGGGCATCGAGGCGGAACGTCCCGACTCGGCCGATATTCCGCTTCTGGATGCCCGCCTGTTTCAGGACTTTTCAAAGCCGTTCATGCAGATGGAAACCTCGCGCGGCTGCCGGGGGGGCTGTTTGTTCTGCACCAGTTCGGGCGGCGGGCTTCGGGAGTTTCCCCTGGATCGCGTGAAAGCGGAGCTGGAGATCATCCATGCGGCCGGGGTCCGGGATGTTCGGGTGCTGGACCGGACGTTTAACGAAGAGGAAGCGCGCAGCCTGGCGCTGCTGGACTTGTTCCGCGAGACGGGGGCCGGGATCCGGTTTCACCTGGAGATCGATCCCGCCCGCGTGACCGCGCCCCTGGCGGATGCGCTCCGCCGGTTCAGGCCCGGGTTGCTGCATGTCGAGGCGGGCGTGCAGTCGCTGGATGAAGAGGTGATGCGCCAGTCGGGCCGCCGGGGCTCCCCGGCCGCCGTCCTGGAGGGGCTGCGGCTGCTCCTGGGCGTGTGGGGGCTGGAGGTGCACGCGGATCTGGTGGCCGGCCTGCCCGGCTCCACCTGGGCGGGATTGAAGCAGGACCTCACGCTGCTCACGCTGCTGGGCGTGAGCGAGATCCAGCTTGAGATTTTGAAGATGCTGCCCGGCACCCGCCTCGAGGCGCGGCGCGTGCGGCTGGGGCTGGCCTCCTCGCCGGCTCCGCCCTACGAGGTGCTGCGCACGCCGGCCTTTTCCGCCGGGGAGCTGTGGCGGGCGGCCCGGGTGTCGCGCGTGGTGGACGGCTACCACAACCATCCCGCGCTGCGGGCGCTGACGCGCAAAGCCTGCCTGATGATCCCCGATTTCTGGGCCACCCTGGCGGACGCCGTGTATGCGAAGGGCGAGGTGCGGGAGGGGCTGAGCCTGCGCGCGCGGTTCCGGATTTTCAAGGCGTACCTCAAAGAGAAACAGCCGGCGCTCGTTCCGGAGTTGATCGACGGCTGGTATCGCGGGGACTACGGGATCGACGAGGAGCTGGCGCCCGCCCGCCTGTGGCGCGGCGCGCTGCCCGAGGGCGTCCGCGCGGTGGAGCCGGGCGAGGGGCCCTTCGACCGGATGGTGGCGGTGGAGGGGGCGCCGGCGCGGTATTACGCGTTTAAGATCGAGGCGAGCGGAAAGAAACGGCTAGCGGCTGTATTTGAGCGTGCCGCTAATACTTGACCTCGTATTCGCCCTTGCCGAGGCGCTTCAGCTTATGGAAGCCGGATTTCTTGGCCCGGTCATCGAAGGAGGCGGTCGAGCCGCCGATGGAGGAGCGCGAGATGAGCTTGCGCACCGGCTGGCCGCAGGCGGGGCAGGCGGCGAGCGGGGGGTCCACGATGCGCTGGATGCACTCGAAGGGCGCGCGGCAATGGTCGCATCCGGCTTCCGGAGCCACAGCTTCATATTCGTAAATCGGCATGATTTACAATGTACATTCTCGACAAGGTTTCTGGCAAGTGTGATAATGGTTTTTTGACGATTAAATAGGGGATCCCGCATGAACCGACGGCAGTTTTTGAAATCGTTGGGCTTCGGAGCGGTATGGATGGCCGGCCTCGGGGCGGTCAAGGCGTATGCCGAAACGATGAAGCCGGGCGCCCAGGGTCATCCCAAGCCGGCCGCCAAGGCGCGTCCCCCGGCCACCTGCGGCGGGTGGGCCGACTCCGACGCCAACGGCATCTGCGACCGCTCGGTGAACGGGCCCAAGCCCTGCACCGCCATTCGCTGTCCCGGCAATGTGGGGAATAAGGATCGGCTGGCCGGCGCTCCGGCCGGAGCCTGCGCCTTGTGGAAAGATTCGGAAAAGAAAGGCTTCTGCTCCGTTTGCCTCGAAAAGAAGCCCTGCCTCTACTCGGTTTGTCCGGCGCATAAGGATCATCGGGGCGCATAGCAGCAAGGGGGACCGGCATGAAGTCAAAAAACGCGAAATCGGGCAAGACCATTCTCTGTATCGGCGCCGGCTACGTCGGCGGTCCCACCATGGCGATGATCGCCGCGCAGTGCCCCGAGCACCGGGTGATCGTGGTGGATATCGACGAGGCGCGCATCAAGGCCTGGCTGTCGGACGACCTTCCCATCTATGAGCCCGGGCTGGACGACCTGGTCCGCGCCTGCCGGAACCGGAACCTGTTCTTCTCCACCGATATCGCCGCCGGCATCCGCGATGCCGACATCATTTTCGTCAGCGTGAACACGCCCACCAAGACCTTCGGCATCGGCGCGGGCTGCGCGGCCGACCTCCAGTACTGGGAGAAGACGGCCCGGCAGATCCTGGAGCATGCGGGGTCCGACAAGATCGTGGTCGAGAAGAGCACGCTGCCGGTCCGGACGGCCGAGGCGATGGAGCGCATCCTCCATTCCCGGAAAGGGAACGTCAAGTTCACCGTGCTGTCGAACCCCGAGTTCCTGGCCGAGGGCACGGCCGTGCGCGACCTGACGAACCCCGACCGCGTGCTGATCGGCGGCCGGGAGACGCCCGAGGGGCGGGCCGCCGTGCAGGCGCTGGTCGACATCTACGGCCGCTGGGTGCCGCGCGAGCGCATCCTGACCACCAACGTCTGGTCGAGCGAGCTGTCCAAGCTGGCGGCCAACGCGTTCCTGGCGCAGCGGATCAGCTCGATCAACAGCTTGTCGGCGCTGTGCGAGTCGACCGAAGCCGATGTGGGCGAGTTGTCTCGCGCGATCGGCATGGATTCCCGGATCGGCCCCAAGTTCCTGAACGCGAGCGTGGGCTTCGGTGGCTCCTGCTTCAAGAAGGACATCCTGAACCTGGTCTACCTGTGCCAGCACTACGGGCTCGGGGAGGTGGCGGACTACTGGCAGGCCGTGCTGAGGATCAACGATTACCAGCAGGAGCGGTTTGCGGCCAACATTGTGTCCCGGATGTTCAACACGGTGGCGGGCAAGCGCATCGCCCTCTTCGGCTTCGCGTTCAAGGCGGACACCGGCGACACGCGGGAAAGCCCGGCGATCCGTGTGGCCCGCGAGCTGATCGAGGAGCGCGCCGAGGTGGTGATCACGGACCCCAAGGCCCTGGCGAATGCCCCGCGCGTGCTGGCCGACCTGGCCGGGCGCGTGAGCTTCGAGGCCGATCCGTACCGCGCGGCCGAGGGCGCGCACGCCATTGCGGTGATGACCGAGTGGAAGCAGTACAAGGAGCTGGATTACAAGCGGATCTTCCGCGGCATGGTGAAGCCCGCCTTTCTTTTCGACGGCCGGAACCTGCTGGATCCCGCGGCCCTGTTCAAGCTCGGCTTCAATGTCTATCCCATTGGCCGGCCGCCGCTGAGCCATCTTCAATGAGGCATGAAGAGTGGGTGGTGGTCGACACCGAGACGAACGGACTCTACCCGCCTGTGTTCACCCTGGAAATCGCGGCGCAGCGCATGATCGGCTGGGAGCCGGCGGGCGACCCGTTCCAGGTCCTTCTGAATCACGATGTGCCCATCGATCCGGCCGCGCAGGCGGTGCACGGCTACTCCCGGGAGTTCCTGCGGAAGGCGGGCCGCGCTCCGCTCGAGGCGCACGCGCTGTTCCGGGACTATGCCGGAGACCGGCCGGTTGTGGCGTATAATTTGTCGTTCGACTGGGGCCGCGTCTTGATGCCCGAGTGGCAGAGGCTGCGGCTTCCGGCGGCGGGGTGCAAGGGCTTCTGCGCCATGACCCTGGCCCGGCGCGTGATCCACGAGACCGTCAATCACAGGCTCGAGACGATGAAGCAGCATTTCCGCCTGACGGAGAGCCGGTCGCACCGCGGCTTGAATGACGTCATGACAGTGGTGGAGCT
Organism: uncultured bacterium; assembly: GCA_903828035.1. The sequence goes on along the minus strand of CAIKKV010000053.1, from coordinate 1,811 downwards.
GTTCGGCGGCGTTTTCCGCGAGCGGCTGGCCGCGTCGGGCGTGGTGGGCTTCGATGCGGTGGCGGTCTTTTCGCGGCGGACGCCCATTGCGGGGTGCCACGCGGCGCTGCGGCGGGGCTGTCAACCGGAGCCGGAGGCGCCTGCTCCGATCCGGACGGAGCCAGCCGTTCGGGCGACGCCGGTGGTCCGGCCGATGACGGTCACCCGGGTGAAGTCGGTGATCTGCGATGTGCTGCGCGTGTGCCAGAAGGTGGCGGAGGAGGGGCCGGAGGGGCGGGCCATGGCGACGCTGCGGAAAAAGATCGAGGCGTGCCCGTACCCGTCGATCTACCCCATGTGCGCGATTCGCCGCCAGATGGAGCAGCCGAATGCGGCGCCTGCGGCCCTGATGGCCGTTATTGGCGATGCGCTGGCCGCGTACGAGGATTCCCAGGCATGAGGTGGCACTGAAATCCGTTGCGGTCGCCGGGGGGACGCACTAGGATACAAGCGACCCTAACAAGGAGAACGCGCCATGGATGCCTTGCCGAAACCCCCTCCGCTGCCCGAATCGTTTTTCCGGCGCAATGCCATCAGCTTCAAAATGGCCGGCATTTTGATCCTGGCCCTGCTGCTGCTGATTCCGTTGGCCCTTATCCGGTCCCTTATTTCCGAGCGGCAGTCCCGGCGCGATGGAGCCGTCATGGACATCACTTCCACGTGGGGCCATCAGCAGGTTGTCGTGGGGCCGGTCCTGATCGTGCCGTATGAGTACAAGACCAAGTCCTGGAAGGAAGAGGTGGTCAACGGGAAGCGCGAGCGGGTCGAGGTGCTGGAAACCCTGGCGGCAAACGCCTTTTTTCTTCCCTCCGAATTGACTGTGGCCGGCCAGGTGGATCCCAGCAAGCTTCACCGGGGAATTTACGAAGCCATTGTGTATAAAAGCGAGCTGGCCGTGTCAGGCCGGTTTTCGCCGCCCGATTTCCAGGCCCTCGGCATCGCCCCCGAAAACGTGCGCTGGGCGCAGGCCCAGGTGACGATGGCGGTCAGCGACCTTCGCGGGGTGGGCGATGTGCTGACCATGAAGCTGGGCGAGCTGACCGGGGAGTTCGTGCCCGGCTGCCGGTTGACCGGCTACGACTCCGGCATCACCGCCCGCTTTCCCGGGCTGCAGGCGGGAAGCAATCTCGCTTTCCAGATGACGCTCGACCTGAAGGGAAGCGGGGGCATCCAGTTTGCGCCTGTGGGGCAGAAAACGCGCGTGAAAATGACCTCCTCCTGGGCGGACCCCAGCTTTTTCGGGGCCTTTCTGCCGAGCGATCGACTGCTCGGGCCAAAGGGGTTTGAAGCGGCCTGGGAGGTCTCGTGGTATGGGCGGAGCTATCCCCAGCAGACGACGGACCAGGCCAAGGGCTACGCGTTCTCTCCCGAGCAGATGGAGCCGTCGCTTTTCGGCGTGAACTTCCTGTCCGGGGTGGACGCCTACCGGATGGTGGAGCGGGCGGCCAAATACGGCATCCTGTTCATTGCCCTTATTTTCACGGCCTTTTTCCTGTTTGAAATCCTGTCCGCCCTCTCGATCCACACCGTTCAGTATACGCTGGTGGGCGCCGCGCTCTGTCTCTTTTACCTGGCACTGCTGTCGCTTTCGGAGTTTATCCGCTTCGGGTATGCCTACTGGGGCGGGGCGGTGGCCTCGTCGCTCCTGATTGTGTTCTACAGCCTGAAGGTGCTGGGCAGCGGACTGCGCACGCTGATCATCGCGGTTGCCCTCGCCGCCATCTACACGTACCTGTACGTGGTGCTCCAGATGCAGGACTATTCGCTCCTGT
>CAIKKV010000052.1 GCA_903828035.1 uncultured bacterium | reverse complement strand
CGCGAGTTCCTGCAGCGGCTGGTCGAACAGCGCCCGCCCGTCATCGAGACGCTCGACGCCTGGAAAAGCCACCAGGTCTGCCTGGCCGCCGAGCAATCCGTCCGCGAGGAGGGGCGCCGGGTGCCTGTGGATTATACCCTTCCGGAAGGCGTGTCATGAAAACGGCGATCGGACAGATGAAAGTCGGCCCTCTCGACAGGCCGGAAGACAACATGGCCGAAGCCGGCCGGCTGGCCTGTGACGCGGCGGCGGCGGGCGCGCGCCTGCTGCTCCTGCCGGAAGGCTGCCTCACCGGCAACGCCTTGAATGACCCCGCGCGCCAGGCCGCCCTGCCGGCGGAGCCCGGGGCGTTCCTCCCGCTTTCCCGGATCGCCCGCCAAACGGGAATCACCCTCTGCGCCGGCTTCACCACCCGCGTCGATGGCGGCTTCACGGTGGCGCACGCCATCCTGCTTCCCGACGGCACCGTTCGCTTCCAGCACAAGGCGTTCCGGGCCAGCGGCGAGCCCCCGCACCTGAAAGCCTGGCCCGATCCGGCGCGGGTGCCCTTCACGGTGGACGGCCGCACGGTCGTCATCGCCATCTGCTCCGAGTACGGCCCCCCCGCCATCCTGGAAGAGATGATGCGCTGCAAGCCGGACCTGATTCTTCACCCCTCCGCCGGCCGGATGAAGGAGGAGGAGGTCTGGCAGTCCGGCCGCGACCAGGATCCCCCGGTGCGGGACTTCCTCTCGAATTGCCGGACCGTGGTGGAAAAGGCCGCCCAAAGCACCCTCTCCGCCGGGATTCCTCGCCTGTCGGCCAACCCCGTCGGATTCGACGGGGAAACCTGGTGGCCCGGAAACGCGTATGCCGTCTCCGGAGACGGCGCCATTCTCGCCTGGGTGGAGGGGGAAAACCGGCCTGAAAAAATGGTCAGCCGGCTGGGTTTTGCGAATCTATAAACATGCAGCCGGGGCTCGTTTTTCCTTGCTCCGGCGGCAGCGGATCCGTACATTTTACCTCTTATACCAGATAGCCGTCCTAACACTCGGAGAAGACCATGGATTATCAATTGACCGAGCTGCAGTCGAACATCCGGGACATCTGCGCCCAGATCGGCGAAGAAAAAATCAAACCGTGCCGCGAGCACTACGACGAAACCGGCGAGTTCCCGCATGAAATCATGAAAGTCTTCGCCGACACCGGCCTCTTCGGCCTCTTCATCGAGGAGAAGTTCGGCGGCATGGGCGGCGGCGTGATGGACCTGGCCATCGCCGTTGAAACGCTCTCCAAGTCGTGCAGCGGCATCGCCCTCGGCCTCGCCGCCACGGGCCTGGGCACCTTCCCCATCATCCTGTTCGGCAACGACGAGCAGAAGCAGAAATACCTGACCCGCATTGCCGGCGGCACGATCGCGGCCTTCGCCCTGACGGAGCCCGAGGCGGGCAGCGATGCCGCCGCCATGAAGACGACGGCGCGCAAGGATGGCGACTACTACATCCTCAACGGAACCAAGCAGTGGATCACCAACGGCGGGGAGGCCGAGGTCTACACCGTCATCACCATGACCAACAAGAGCAAGGGCCCGCGCGGCGCCACGGCCTTCATCGTCGAGAAGGGCACCCCCGGCTTCACCTTCGGGAAGAAGGAAAACAAGATGGGCATCCGGGCCTCGATCACCCGCGAGCTGATCTTCCAGGACTGCCGCGTGCACCAGTCCCAGATGCTGGCGCGCGAGGGCATGGGCTTTATTGTGGCCATGAAGACGCTGGACCAGGCCCGCCCGGGTGTGGCCGCGCAGGCGCTCGGCATCGCGGCCGGCGCGCTGGAATGCGCGGTCGCCTACAGCAAGCAGCGCAAGCAGTTCGGAAAGCCGATCAGCTCCTTCCAGGGCGTCTCCTTCATGCTGGCCGACATGGCCACCCAGACCGAAGCCGCCCGCGCCCTCGTCTACGCCACCGCCCGCACGATCGACAGCGGGGCCAAGAACATCAGCAAGATTTCAGCCATGTCCAAGCTCTTCGCCTCGGACACGGCCATGCGCGTGACGACGGACGCGGTCCAGGTGCTCGGCGGCTACGGCTACATGCGGGAGTACCCGGTCGAGAAGATGATGCGCGACGCCAAGATCACGCAGATTTACGAAGGCACGAACCAGATCCAGCGCGACGTGATCGGCAACGCGCTCGTCAAGGAAAGCGGACAGGAAGCCTGATCCATGAACGTGGCTTTCATCGGCGCGGGGAAAATGGCGGAGGCCATTGTCGAGTCGCTGCTGCGCGCGCAGGTGCTCCTGCCCATGGACGTCATGGCCAGCGACGCCGACGCCACCCGGCCGGCCGCCCTGGCCGCACGGCTCCGCATCGGCGTCGCCGGATCGAACCGGGCGGCCGCGGAGTGGGCGGACACGCTCTTCCTCTGCGTCAAGCCGCAGCAGCTCGACGAGGTCCTGCGCGAGCTGGCGGAGACGGTCACCGGCCGGCACCTCGTCATCTCCATTGCGGCGGGAAAGCGGCTGGCCGGCATCGAGGCGCTGCTTCCGCAGGCGCGCGTGATCCGGGTGATGCCCAACGTCTGCTGCCTGGCGGGGGAAGGCATGAACGTCTTCACCCTCGGCGCCAGGGCGACCGACGAGGACCGCGAAACCGCCCAGGCCCTCCTGGGGGCCTGCGGCGTGACGCACCAGCTGCCCGAATCGCAGTTTGACGCCGTCACCGCCCTGAGCGGCTCCGGCCCGGCGTTCTTCGCGCGATTCCTGCTGCACATGGTCGAGGCCGCCCGGGCCGAGGGGCTGTCGGAGGACGACGCCTCCATCCTGGCCGCGCAAACCATGTACGGAACAGCCCTGCTGCTGCGCAACACGGACCTGACGGCCGAGCAGCTCATCCGGAATGTCACCTCCGCCAAGGGGACCACGGCCGAGGGATTGGCCGTCCTGGACAATTCCGATTTCAGCGCCGTGGTCCGCGCCATGGTGGCGGCGGCCGCCCGCCGCAGCCGGGAACTCAGCCAGCCCTCCTGACCCTCCTCTTCCGACCCATGAAAAAACGAGCCCCTTCCGTCGAGACGGCGACCACCATGGCCGCCCGGCAGCGCGACATCTCGGTCTCCGAGTTCTTCCTGAAGAACCGCCACCTGCTGGGCTTCGACAACCCCCGCCGCGCCCTCCTGACCACGGTCAAGGAGGCGGTGGACAACGCCCTCGACGCCTGCGAGGAGGCGGGCATCCTGCCCGAGGTGGCGGTGGAGATCACCGAGCTGGCGGACGCCCGGTTCCGGGTTTCCATCACGGACAACGGGCCCGGCATCGTGCGCAACCAGATCCCGCGGATTTTCGCCAAGCTGCTCTACGGCTCCAAGTTCCACCGCCTGCGCATGTCGCGCGGCCAGCAGGGCATCGGCATCAGCGCGGCCGGCATGTACGGCCAGCTCACGACCGGCAGCGCCACGCGCATCGACTCGCGGGTGGAGGGAAAACAGGCCCACCACATCGAAGTCCAGATCGACACGCGCAAGAACACCCCCGCCATCCTGAAGGACGTGGAAACCCCCTGGCGGCCCGGCTTTCCGGCCGAAGGCGGCGTCACCCTCGAAGGCGGCCACGGCACCCGCGTCTCGATCGACATGGAGGCCGCCTACGTGCGCGGACGCCTCTCGGTGGACGAGTACCTGAAGCAGTGCGCCATCGTGAACCCCCACCTCCGGCTCCACTACCGTGTCAGCCTGCGCCCGAAGGAGATCCCGGGCGAACCCGGGCCCGGCGAAGCCCCGGCCAGCGCGGAGTGGACTAGCTTCGCCCGCGTCACGGAAGCGCTTCCGAAGGCCCCGCTCGAAATCAAGCCGCACCCCCACGGCGTGGAGCTGGGCCTGCTGATGCAGATGCTCAAGGACTCTCCCGCCCGCTCCGTGAAAACCGCGCTGGCTTCCGATTTTTCGCGCGTGAGCGCCGCCACGGCCGAGGCGATCTGCCGCCAAGCGGGGCTGGATCCGGCGGCCAAGCCGGGCCAGATCGCGCACCATGAAAGCGAAGCGCTCTTCAAGGCGCTGAACGCCGCCAAGCTGATGCGGCCGCAAGTCGACTGCCTCTCCCCGATCGGGGAGGAGCTGATGGTGGCCGGCCTGCGCAAGGAGGTGCCCGACGCCTTCTACGCGGCCGTCAGCCGCCCGCCCGCCGTCTACCGCGGCAATCCCTTCCAGATCGAGGCGGCCCTGGCCTACCTTGAAAAGGGAGCCGTTTCCGCAGAGGGAGGGGCCGACGAGCCCGTGCAGATCCTGCGGTTCGCCAACCGGGTTCCCCTGCTCCACATGGCCGGCGGGTGCGCCATGACCAAGGCGGCCGTGGCGGTCAACTGGAAGGCCTACGGGCTGTCCCAGCCCCGGGGCGGCCTGCCGGTCGGGCCCCTGGTGCTGCTCATCCACATGGCCAGCGTCTGGGTGCCCTTCACCAGCGAAAGCAAGGACGCCGTGGCCCACTACCCCGAAATCATCCGCGAGATGACCTTCGCGCTCCAGGAGCTGGGCCGCCTGCTGGGCGTCCACCTGGGCCGGCGCCACCGCGAGGACGAGCTGGCCCGCAAGCAGCGGTATATCGAGCTTTACCTGCCCCACCTGGCGCTCGGTTTGCGCCAGATCCTCGCGCTGTCCGAGACGGAGGAGACGCGCCTGCGCGACCGCCTCCGCGACATGCTCGAACGCGCCCGCGCCGAGACCTGAAGAGAGGAACACCATGGCCGCCCGCCGACCCAAGCCCGCCCCCTCCACCCGCGAGGAAGCCTCCGCCCGCATCCGCGAGCTCGGGGAATCCATCTGCGCGGACATCCGGAAACGGAAGAAGCCGGCCATGGAGTTTCCGATCCGCTCCCTGGCCAACGTGCGCTACGACCCGAAGACCGGCTTCTTCGAGATGCTGGGCCGCACCGCCGTGCGCACCCTGAGCACCAACACGGTCAAGACCTTCGCCCAGTCGATCCGCCTCCTGGCCACGACCAAGACGGACCTGCTCGACAAGAACGACATCGCCGGCAAGCGCGAAGTCTACTACAACAGCAAGAGCTGGGGCGAGTGCCGCTTCGACGAGCAGCCGGAAAGCGACTCGCTGCTCGACGATATCGAGGCCATGCTGGGCGTGAACCGCGAGCTGCTGGGCTACATCCCGGAAGAGCGCGGCGGCGATGTGACCGGCCCCCTGACGGTCATCGACCAGGATCCGGTGCGGGGCACCCCGATCCGGATCGACTGCGCGAGGCTGGGCTCCGGCGCGTGGAGCATCCCCTCGCGGGTCGAGCACCTGCGCTTCGAAAGCAAGGCGGCCTTCATCCTGGTCATCGAGACCGCGTCCCTGTTCCAGCGCCTTGTCCACCACCGCTATTTCGAAAAGGCCAAGTGCATCCTGATCTCGATGAGCGGGGTCCCCACCCGCGCCTGCCGCCGGTTCGTCCGCCGGCTGGCCGATGACCGGAAGCTCCCGGTCCTGGTGTTCACCGACGGCGACCCCTATGGCTACTGCAACATCTACCGCACGCTGAAGGTCGGGTCCGGCCAGGCGGCGCACATCAACAGCTTCTTCTGCGTGCCCCAGGCCCATTACCTGGGCGTGACGCCGTGGGACATCAAGGAGTTCCACCTGGAGGACGCCACGCACCCGCTGGAAGAGGTGGATATCAAGCGGGCCAAGGATGCGCTGAAGAACGACCCGTTCATCCGCCACCACAAGGAGTGGCAGGACGCGCTGAACCTGATGATCAAGCTCGGCGTCCGCATCGAGCAGCAGGCCTTTGCCAAGCATGGACTGAACTACGTGCTGGAGGAGTACCTGCCCCGCAAGCTCAAGAAGGGCGTCTACCTGCCATGATCAAGCGGCTCCGGGTGGCCTGTGCGGTCATGGCCGAAAACGGCCGGCTCTTCGCGGCGCGGCGCGGCCCTTCCGGCCGCCACGCGGGCCTGTGGGAGCTGCCCGGGGGGAAGCTGGAGGAAGGGGAAAGCCCCTCCGCCTGCCTGGTGCGCGAATTGCGCGAGGAGCTGGGGCTGGAGGTGCTCGCGCTCGAGGAGTGGGAGCCGAGCCGGCACGACGAGCCGGGCTTCAGCCTGGAGCTGATTCCGGTGCGGTGCCGCCGGACGGGCGGCCTGATGACCCCCTCGGAGCACGAGGAAACCGGCTGGTTCGCACCGGAGCAATTGAAGGCCCTGGCCTGGTCGCCGGCGGATGTGCCGGTGGTGGAGCGCTGGCTGCGGGAGCGGCCGCTATAGAATCTCGATCTTCACGTCGTCCGTCGCGGCCGCCGAGACCGCCTGCGCTTCCTCGGTCTTCTTGTAGGTCGGCAGGTAGCGGTAGTAGACTTCCAGCGTCAGCGTGGCCAATGTCGTGCAGTAGACAGGCCCGCCGTGATCGCCTTTGGGCCAGTAGCCGCAGCCGTCGTCTTCGCGTATCTGAGCATCAACAAAGAGTTTGTTGAACAGGGTGTTCCAGGCGTTCCACGTGCCTTCCCCGGCCTGGAACTTCGCCTGCGTGACGTAATAGTACCCATACACCTGGGCGGCGGTGCCTGTGCCCGGGGGCCAGACGCAGGTTTGCGTCTCCAGGCAGACAAGCCCCTGCTTGGCTTCCGCATCCTTGGCATGTCCCAGCAGCTGGAGACAGAGCGTGCCGACGCCGGTCATGGTCCAGCGGCCTCCGGTGGGAGTCGGCTTGCCGGGCGTCCCTTGATAAACGAAACCGGAGCCGTTCTGGGCGTAGGCCTGCGTCTTCAGGAAATCAATCGCCTTGGTGACCGACTCGTGCAGCTTGGGGTGAGTGGAGCCGGCCATGGTGGCCGCCTTCAAGGCCTGGATGTTCCACCCGGCCACGGATAAGTCGAACCGATCCGCCTTGGCGTACCCGTAATGAAAGCCCCCCTCTTTCTGCTGGCCGTCGATCAGGAACGTGACCGCCTTCTCCATGGAGTCCTTGACCGCCATGATCTTGGTCAGCGCATAGGCTTCCGAAATGGCATAGGTGCAGATGCCGTGCGTGTACGGGCTCGCGCTGAACATCCCTTTCGGGTTCTTCGACTGCACCTCGATCAGGTACCGGATCGCCTTTTCGACCGTGGGCCCGAACTCCTCGGACTGGGGCGTTTCGCCGTGGGCCAGGTAGGACAGGAGCGCCAGGCCGGTCATGGCGACCGGGTCCACATCGCCCTTCCATGAGCCGCCGGAATCCTGTTTCTTCTTCAGCCAGCGCAGGGCGCGCAGCACGGCGTCTTCCCCGCGTCCCGTGCCGCGATAGGCCTTCATGGCGCCCTGGCGGGCCGTGGAGGACATGCGGTTGCCATAGAGGTTCTTGATGATCAGGGGGCTCTTGGTCAGCATCGGCACGGGGGCGGTCAGCTCCACCGTGTTTTCGCTCACGACAGGGGCTTCGGAGGGCGGCGCCTCCATCGGCGCGTCGTTGAAATTATTATTCATGTTGTCGATGGGAGGCGGCTCCATCGGCGAGATGTCGATCTCCTTCATGAGCTCCTTGATGTCTTCCAGCTTCACCGTCTCGGTCTCCATGACGGTGACCTCCACCGAGCGCGACTGCACGATGGTTTTGCGCGCGACAAAGGTGAACAGGGCGCCCAGCACGCTCAAGCACAGGACCAGGGCAATGGTGGAGGGCCCGAAAATGCGGGTAATCGCCATCATGGCCAGCTTGTGCTCGCCGGATTCCTTCGGGGCGGCCACCCCCCGGAGGATGCGCTTGTAATCAAAAAGAGAATATTCGACGAGAATGTTATCGGTTTCGGAAGCCATGCCACTTCCCTTCATTAGTGCAGAACGAACCGTCCCAGATCGCAGTGATCTTTTAAAGACTATCAAAATACTCCGGTTTAAGCCACAAATTATTGGATGGATTGGCGGCAACTTTTGATGTTACTGTTTAGCGCCAACAGGCGAGAGGATCACGGGATGAGCAAGGCGTATCTGGGCATCGATATCGGGGGCACCGGCGTCAAAGTCGGCGTCTTCGATGAAAAGGGCCGTCTGCTGGCCGCCGCCAAGCGGGGCTACACCCCCCGGACGGACGGGGCCGGGCGGGCGGAAATCCCCATTACGGTGATCGAAGCCGGCGCCCGGGAGGCGGTGCGGGAGGCGGTGGCGGCCGCGGGGGCGCCCATCCGCGCCCTGGCCGTTGTCAGCCAGGGCCAGACCTTTGTCTCGCTGGACGCCTCCGGGCAGCCCCTGCATCCGGCCATCCTCTGGTATGACAGCCGGGCGGGGGCCCAGGCGCAGGCCCTCAAACAAGCGCTGGCCGGGATGCCCGGGGGGCCCCATCCGGGCATGGAGGCGATCGCCTCGGCCCCGAAAATCCTCTGGCTCCGGGAGCACGAGCCCGCGCTGATGGCCCGGGCGAAGCGGCATCTTCTTCTGCCGGACTTCATCACATTCCGACTCACGGGGCGGCCGGTGACCGACCCGCAGACCGCCGCCTCGACGGGGCTGACCCGGGGAGGGACCGACTATCACGGCCCGGCGCTTGAGGCGGCCGCGCTGCCGCGCAGCAGCCTGGCCGACATTGTACCCTCGGGCCGGATGGCGGGCACGGTTTCCGCGGAAGCCGCGGAGGCCTGGGGCCTCGCCCCCGGAACATGCGTGGCGGCGGGCACCAACGACCAATATGCCGGCGCCATGGGCGCGGGGCTCTACCGGCCCGGCCTGCTTTCGGTGGCCACGGGCACCTGCCTGGCGCTGGTCACGCTGACCCGCAAAGACCCCCATCCGCTGCCCGCGGGCCTCTGGGGGAGCGACTTCCCCATTCCGGGGCTGTTTTTCGTGCTGGCCTACTCGAAAACGGCCGGCGTGGCGCTGGAGTGGTTCCAGCGCGTCCTGGCGCCGGGCGTGGACATGCGCGCCTTGGATGCGGAAGCGGCGCAATCGCCCGCCGGCAGCCGGGGCGTCACGGCCTGCCCGCATTTTGACGGCATGCTATCGCCGTCGCCCGACAGCCAGGTCCGCGGCCTGTTCGCGGGACTGGGGCTTCACCACACGCGCGGCGACCTGTTCCGGAGCCTGCTCGAGTCGCTGGCTTTCGCCTTGCGCGAAAACGTGACGCATATCCGCAGCCAGGGCTTCCCGATTGAGGAGATCCGGTCCATTGGCGGGGCGGCCAGGAGCGATTTCTGGCTCCAGCTGCAGGCGGATGTGACGGGCCTTCCCGTGTGTCGGCCGCGGAACACGGAGGCGGCCACCCTGGGCGCCGCCATGCTGGCGGCCTCGGGGGCGGGCGACTTCACCGGCCTGGCCACCAGCGTGGAGGCGCTTTACCAGCCGGGTGACCGGTTCGCCCCGGATCCCGCCCTGGCGGCGCCGTATGAGGAATCGTTCCAGCGCTATCGCTCCCTGCTGAAGGCGGCCCGGCTCAACGGTTAAAATGACATGTTCTTTTGGCACGGCATGTGCTAGTATTAATCTCGTTCAACGGGGAACTTCTATATGCCGAATGGATCGCGCCTAACCCATATTCTGCTGCGCTTGCAGGCCATCACCCCCGAGTTGATGGAAAAGGCGGAAAAGGATGCCTCCGCCAAGGGCTACCGCCTGGAGAAATATTTAATCGAGCAGAAGCTGGTTTCGAGCCCGCTGATGACGCTGGCCGTGGCGGAGTACCTTAATATACGCCCCATCCGGCTGGCCCGGTTCACGCCCGACCCCGACCTGCTGGAGGCGATGCCCAAGGATTTCATCTCGCAGCACCTGGTGATCCCGGTGGCCAAAACCGGCAAGAACCTCACGCTGGCGCTGGGCGATCCGTTCGACATCGTGGCCGTGGAGGAGCTGCACGATGTGATGGGCCTCGAGATCACCCCCCTGGTGGCCAGCGAGCAGGAGATCCAGGACCTGCTCCTCAAGCTCAACCAGCCCAAAAGCAACATCGGGCTGGAAGAGGTGATGTCCAAGGTGGGGGACAACGATGTCGAAATCGGCCAGGAGAAGCAGGACGACGTCAGCCTCGAGGAAATGCTGGAAAGCGCCGGCGGCGCCCCCGTCATCCGCATGGTGAACATGATCCTGGTTGAAGCGCTGCGCACGCGGGCGAGCGACATCCACATCGAGCCGATGGAGCGCTCCCTGCGCCTGCGCTACCGCATCGACGGCAGCATGACCGAGCGGCCGAGCCCGCCCAAAAGCTATCAGCCGGCCATCATCTCGCGCATCAAGATCATGGCCAGCCTGAACATCGCCGAGCGGCGGCTGCCGCAGGACGGGCGCTTCAAGATCAAGGCCCTGGGGAAGGAAGTCGACATGCGCATCAGCGTGCTGCCGACCGTGCATGGCGAGAAGGTCGTGATGCGCGTCCTGGACAAGAGCTCGCTGATGCCCAACCTGACCGCCCTGGGGCTGGACGAGCAGGCCTTCAAGGGCATGAGCTACGCGATCAACCAGCCCCACGGCATCATCCTGGTGACGGGCCCCACCGGCAGCGGCAAGACGACCACGCTCTATTCGTGCCTCCAGGAGATGAACCAGCCGGACGTGAACATCATCACCTGCGAAGACCCGGTGGAATACCAGCTGGAGGGCATCAACCAGGTCCAGATCAACACCGATGTGGGGCTGACCTTCTCGGGCGCCCTGCGCTCGGTCCTGCGCCAGGACCCGGACATCGTACTGGTGGGGGAGATCCGGGACGCCGAAACCGCCCAGATCGCGGTCAAGGCCGCCCTCACGGGCCATCTGGTGCTCAGCACCCTGCACACGAACGACGCCTCCGGCGCCGTGACCCGGTTGATGGACATGGGCATCCAGCCTTTCCTGCTGGCCTCCTCCCTGATCATGGCACAGGCCCAGCGGCTGTACCGCAAGCTCTGCCCGGCCTGCAGGCGGCCGGCGACGCTCGACCCCCTGATACTCGAGGCGAACAAAATCCCGCCGAACTTCTTCGGCTCCACCGAGATCTACGAAGCCCAGGGCTGCCCCAAGTGCACCAAGGGGTACAAGGGCCGCGGCGCCATCATGGAAGTGCTTTCGGTCGACGAGGTCATCCGCCCCCTGATTCTCAGGGGCGCCACCAGCGGGGAGATCCGGGATGTGGCTGTTGAAAAATGCGGCATGCTGACCCT
>CAIKKV010000051.1 GCA_903828035.1 uncultured bacterium | reverse complement strand
TGAATCACGCTGGAAATCACGCTCCCTTCCTGACTCAGCCGGTGTTATTCTCCGGCCTTACTTCAATGGGTTTTAAATATAGGGGAAGCGACGGCCTGTCGTCAATCTCATATTTCAGGAAAACGCGATTTTCCTGATCGACCGCCATTCCCTCGTTTTCCAGCAAGGCGCGTTTCATGGCCAGGCCGCCCTGAAACCCGCCCAGGCGGCCGTCGGAGCGGATGGCCCGGTGGCAGGGCACGAGGAGGGGGAACGGATTGTTCGCCAGGGCGTTCCCCGCGGCGCGCGCCCCCCCGGGCTTTCCCAGGTGCTCCGCGAGCCGGCGGTAGGTGGTGGCGCTTCCCCGCGGAATCCCGTGCCCGGCGCGCAGCACGGACTGCTGGAAGGCGGTGCAGGAGCCCAGGTCGGCCAGGTCGAGGGAGATCCGGATGTCCGCTCCCTCAAGGAAAGCGTGGATCTCCCGGGCCACCTCGTCAATTTCCAGGCAGGAGGCATACGCCACGCCGGGATAGCCGCCCGGAAGCTGCCTGTCGGCGGGAAGGCCGGGACTGGACAGCAGGACGCGGACCAGGAGGGGCCGGTCGTTGCGCACCGTCCAGACAAGCGCCACCGGGCCAAACGGCGTCTCGGGGATGAGGCGGGCCTTCATGTCAGGCCGTCAGCAGGGCGATGACTTCCTGGGGCGTTTTGGCGCGAAGCAGGGTGCGGCGGATGGCGGCATCATCGAGCGACTGGCTGATGGAGGAGAGAAACTGGATGTGGGGCCCCAGCCGGGACTTGGGCGAAAGGGTCATGATGAAGATCTGCGAGGGCTTGCCGTCCAGCGATTCAAAGTTCACCCCTTTGGGCGACAGGCCGATCGCCGTCACCAGCTCGGTGACGGAGTCGGTTTTGGCATGCGGGATGGCCACGCCGTTCTGGATGGCCGTCGACATCTTGGACTCGCGCTCCAGCACGGCTTTCAGGGCTTCGGCCCGATCCGTCAGCTTTCCGGATTTGACCAGCAGGTCCAGCAGTTCCTCGATGATTGACTGCTTGGTGGTTCCGGCCAGCTCAAGGCGGATGGTTTGGGGATCGAGCACCTGTTTCAGGTTCACGGGACGTCAGCCTTTCGAAAACGGTCAGAGGCGGCCGGTCAGCCGGTCTTGCAGGCCGGTGCGCCTCTGGGTCATGCGGTTATTTTTAATGGCTATATACACGGCTTTTCGCGATCCCACAAGACAAACCAGTTTTTTCCCCCGCGTGATGGCCGTGTAAAGCAGGTTCCGCTGCAGCAGCTTGAAGTGCTGGGTGGCCATGAGGATGATCACGGCCGGATACTCGCTGCCCTGGGATTTGTGGATGGAGCAGGCATAGGCCAGGTCCAGCTCGTCCAGCTCGCCCGCTTCGTAGGTCACCCGGGTCCCGTCGAAGTCGACCGTGACCTTCTGGGCTTCCGCCTCGATCCCGTGGATCAGGCCGATGTCGCCGTTGAACACGTTCTTGTCGTAGTTGTTGCGGATCTGGATGACCCGGTCGCCTTCGCGGTAGCGGCGGCCAAAGCGCTCCAGGCTGGGAGCCGAGGGGTTCAGCGCCTCCTGCAGGACGCGGTTCAGGTTCTCGGAGCCCAGCTGGTTCTTCCGCATGGGGGTGAGGACCTGGACGTCGGAGCGCGGGTTAAGCTTGAAGCGGGCGGGGATGCGGTCGGTGATCAGGCTGACCAGCGAGCGGATCAGGTCCTCCGGCTCTTCCTGCTCGATGAAATAGAAATCCGAAAGCTCGGGGCCCTTGGGCGGCAGCTCCAGGCTGTCCCCCTGGTTGACGCGGTGGGCGTTCAGGACGATCCAGCTGTCCTTGCCCTGCCGGAAGATCGTGTTGAGCCGGGCGCAGGGGACGACCCCGGAGTCGATGAGGTCGCGCAGCACGTTGCCGGGGCCCACGCTGGGGAGCTGGTCCACGTCGCCCACCAGCACAAGCCGGGTCTTGTCCGCCAGCGCCTTCAGGACGGTGTGCATGAGGACGATGTCGATCATGGACGTTTCGTCGAGGATCAGCACGTCGGCGGGGAGGGGATGCTCGGGGTTGTGGTCGAACTGCCGCTTGGCGGGGTTGAACTTCAACAGGCGGTGAAGGGTTTTGGCCTCGCGGCCAGTTGATTCCTCCAGCCGCTTGGCGGCGCGGCCGGTGGGGGCGGCGAGGCAGACGTTCAGCCGCCGGCCTGGAACGCATCCACCAGCGCGCGCACGATGGTCGTTTTGCCCACGCCCGGACCGCCGGTGATGATGGACACCTTGTTCTGGAGGGCCAGCCGGAGCGCGTCCCGCTGGCCGGGCGCAAAGGCGATGCCCATCTTCTGCTCGGCCCGCGCCAGGGCGGCGTCGGGCGGCTCAACGCCCGCCGGAACCGGGGCTTTCAGCAGGCGCTGCAGGCGGAGGGCCACCCCTTTTTCCGCCTCGAACATGGGGGCGAGATAGAGGTTGCCCCGCTCTTCCGCCAGCGTGCCGGAGGACGCCTCGTCGGTAATCGCCTGCTCGATCTTGTCCCTGGAAATGCCAAGGAGCGTTTCGGCGGTTTCGGCCAGCTCGGGGCGGGGGGTGTAGCAGTCGCCTTCCTCGTTGAAGGTCTCCAGCACGTAGAGCACGCCGGCGCGCGCCCGCAGGGGGGAGTCGTGCGGAATGCCGAGCGTCGAGGCGATGCGGTCCGCGGACTTGAACCCGATGCCCCAGACGTCGCGGCTGAGCCGGTAGGGGTTGGCCTGGACCATGGCGATGGCCTGGTCCCCGTACTGCTTGTAGATCCGGTGCGCCTGGGCCAGCCCCACGCCGTGGGACTGGAGGAAGATCATGATGTCGCGGATGGCGTGCTGCTCGATCCACGATTTGCGGATTTCCTCGCGCCGCTTTTCCCCGATGCCCTCCACCTCCCGCAGGCGCCCGGACTCCTTGTCGATGATGCGGAGCGTGTCGAGCCCGAACTTCTTCACCAGCCGCTGGGCCATCACCTTGCCGATGCCGGGAATCAGGCCGCTGCCGAGGTATTTCTCGATGCCCGTGGGGTCGAGCGGCGCCACGCAGGTGATGGAGGCGGCGGTGAACTGCTTGCCGTGGCGCGGGTGATTCTCCCAGCGGCCCTCGGCTTTCAGGAGTTCGCCTTCCCAGACGGCGCCGCAGGTGCCGGCGACAACGATCTCGGGAGCCCGCCGGGCCGGCTGGATGGCGCAGATCGTATAGCCCGTCTCCTCGTTGCGGTACACGATGCGCTCCACCGTGCCCGTCACGATTTCAGGCGCCTCTGCGCCCGGATCCTTTGCGGTTGATTCCATGCCCTGCAACGACTCCCCCCGGACGTGACAGAATGTCACAATTTCCAATTTGCGTTTTACCTTAGCATGAATCATAATGGCCGGACAAGAGTGGATACTGGAAAGGATGTCTATGGCTTCCATGCTCCGGCGCCTGCCGGGAATCGCGTTTCTGGCCGTTATGCTGGCGGCCGGGTGCGCCAGTCCCCCGGCCCTGATCCCGCCGCCTCCCGAGCCGTTTGTCACCCGCCCGCTCAAGCCGGTGGTGGCCGTCTCCTCCTTTGCCAACCGCTCGGGCTTCGAGGGGCAGTGGCAGATCGGCGACGGCATCGCCGACCTCCTGGTGCTGGAGCTGAAGAAAAGCAAGCGCTACGAGGTGCTGGAGCGCCAGAACCTGAACCAGATCATCAGCGAGCTGAACCTGCAGAACAACCCGATGTTCCGGAAAGAGGGACGAGCGGCGGCGGGCCAGCTCAAGAACTGCCGCTTCCTGATCCGCGGCGAAATCAACGATTTCACCCATGTGGGCGGCGGCTCGTTCCTCGTGGCCATGCGCCGCCTGTTCCTGTTCGGGCGGGGCTACGTGGCGCAGGTGTCGCTGAGCATGACGGTCGTGGACGTGGAGACCGGCGTCATTCTCGGGTCCGTGCCCTGCGTGGGCCACGCCTACGCGCGCGAGGCGGGCATCGAAGCCGAGTACAAGGGGGTCCGCTTCGGCGGGGAGGCCTTCTACCGGACGCCGCTCGGCTCGGCCACGCGCGAGGCCATCCGCAGCGGGGTGCGCCAGCTGCTGCGCGACATTCCCCTTCAGTACTGGCAGCCCATGATCTGCGGCTCCGAGGAGGGCTCCATCATCTTGAATGGCGGCCTGGCGGACGGCTTCGAGATCGGCCGCCTCTACCGCGTGCGCAAGAATCCCGTGCCGGTGACGGATCCCAGCACGGGCGACTTGCTGACCTGGCTGCCGGGCGCCGTGGTGGGCACGCTCCGGGTGGAGGGGGTCGCCGATCGCATTTCCACGGCCTCGCCCGTCAAGGGCTCGGGCTTCGCCCGCGGCCAGTTCCTGGAGCCGCTCGAACCGCCCGTGCCCGCGCCATGAAAGCCGGATTTCTCGACAAATTGATGGATCGGATCGACCGGCTCGACCCGGAAAGCCTCCAGACCTACTTCCTTCGCCTGGCCCAGGAAAAGGGACTGCTGGAGACGATCTTCCAGGCCATCCAGGAGGGCATCCTCGTGCTGGACGAGGAGGGGCGGATCAGCTACATCAACCGCGCCGCGGGGGATCTGCTGGGCCTTGTTCCCGATGCCGTGCGGGGCCAGCACGCCTCGAAGCACCTGCGCGAGCTGGACTGGAAGAAGCTCCTGGGGTTCGACGGCGGGGAGTGGACCCGGCTCGTGAAACAGGAGCTGGAGGTCACCTACCCGCGCCACCGGATCGTCAATTTCTACGTGGTGCCGCTGGCCATGGTCGAGAAGCGCGCCTCCGGCGCGGTGGTGATCCTGCGCGACGTCACCCCCGAGCGCGAATCGGCGGCCTCGATGGTCGAGTCCGAGCGGCTGAACGCGGTCCGGCTCCTGGCCGCCGGCGTGGCCCACGAGATCGGCAATCCCCTGAACGCGCTGACCATCCACCTGCAGCTGCTCGAGCGCGAGGTGAACGCGCTGCCCGATCCCGGGCGGCGCGCGGCCCTGGGCGAGATGGTGGATATCGCCCGCTCCGAGGTGACCCGCCTGGACGCCATCATCGCCCAGTTTCTCCGCGCCATCCGGCCCGTCCGCCCGAAGCTGGGCCCCGTCCGCCTCGAGTTGGTCCTCCGGGAAACGCTGACGCTGCTCAAGCAGGAGATTGAAAACCGCGGCATCACGGTCAACCTGGATTTGCATGAGCCCCTGCCGACCGTGCCGGCGGACAGGGAGCAGGTCAAGCAGGCCTTTTTCAACGTCATCAAGAACGCCCTCGAGGCGCTGACCTCCGGCGGCCGGATCGACATCTCCCTGTCGGTCCGCGAGGCGGACCTGGAGGTGACCTTCCAGGACAGCGGGCCGGGCGTCGATCCGGACGCGATGGGCCGGATCTTCGAACCCTATTTCACCACGAAGACCACGGGCAACGGGCTGGGCCTGATGATCGTGCAGCGGATCATGCAGGAGCACGGGGGCCGGGTGAAGCTGGTGAGCGAGCCGGGCAAGGGCACGGCGGTGATCCTCTCCCTGCCGCTGCACGCCCGCCGGCTGAGGCTGCTCGAAGGCCCGGCCGAGCCGGAAGCGAAACCGGTCTAGAAAAGGAATTATGGAGCCGAACCCTGTCATCCTGATTGCCGACGACGACAAGAACACGCGCGAGGGCCTGGGGCGCGCCCTGCGCGCGAATTACGAGGTGCTGCTGGCCGAGAATGGCGAGAAGGCGCTCGACTTCCTGGCGCACCATCCCGTCCGCGTGCTCGTCACCGACCTGCGCATGCCCGGCATGGACGGGCTGGCCCTGATGCAACGCGCGCTGGCCCAGAATCCGCGCCTCTCGGTGATCGTGCTGACCGCCTACGGAAGCGTGGACTCGGCGGTGGAGGCCATGAAGCGGGGCGCCGCCGACTTCCTCCAAAAGCCGGTCGAGCTGGTGGAGCTCGAGCAGCGCGTGGCCAAGGCGCTCAAGACCGCCCGCATGGAGGAGGAGAACGTCGCCTTGAAGGAGCAGCTCGACGAGAAGTTCGGGCTGGAGAATATCATTGGCGAATCGGCCCCGATGCGGGAGGTTTTCGATATCATCCGGCAGGCGGCGCCCACCTCCGCCACCATCCTGATCCAGGGCGAAAGCGGCACGGGCAAGGAGCTGGTGGCGCACGCCATTCACCGGCTCAGCACGCGGGTGAAGGGGCCCTTCGTGGCGGTGCACTGCGCGGCCCTGGCCCCGACGCTGCTGGAAAGCGAGCTGTTCGGCCACGAGAAGGGGTCTTTCACGGGCGCCACCGACCGGCGGATCGGCCGGTTCGAGATGGCCGACACCGGGACCCTTTTCCTGGACGAGGTCTCCGAGGTGGACCTGGGCGTGCAGACGAAGCTGCTGCGTGTCCTGGAAGAGCGGAAGTTCGAGCGGGTGGGGGGGCGGGCCACCGTCGAGGTGGATATCCGCCTGATCACCGCCACCAACCGCGACCTGAAAAAGCTGGCGGACGAGGGCCGGTTCCGCCAGGACCTGTTCTTCCGGCTCGACGTGGTGACCATCACCGTTCCGCCGCTCCGGGAGCGGATGGAGGATGTGCCGCTTCTCTGCCGCGCCATGCTGCGCGAGTTCGCGGCCAAGGACAACCGCGAGGTGCGCGACCTGACCCCGGAGGCGCTCAACGTGCTGATGCAGTACGCCTGGCCGGGCAACGTGCGCGAGCTGCGCAACACGATCGAGCGGATGGTGGTCCTCTCGCGGGGCGACCGGCTCACCTTGCGGGATGTGCCCCCGGCCATCCGGACGGCTGTTGAATCGAAGGGGCTGCCCGCGGGGATCGCGCTGCCCCCGGCCCCGGGCGGCGCCGTGCGGCCGCTGGAGGAGACCGAGAAAATCATGATCTTGAACGCGCTGCGCAAATGCGACGGGAACAAATCCCGGGCCGCCCAGGAGCTGGGCATCAGCCGGCGCACGCTGCACCGCAAGTTAAACCAATACAAGGTGGAGGACCTTCCCGCCCGGGAGCGCCCCGCCGGAGGAATCGTGTCATGACCCGCTCATGGATGTGGATGATCGTATCGATGGTGGCTGCCGGCGCTCCGGTCCTGGCCGCGCCGGCTCCGGCGGCGCCGAAGGCGGATGAAAAAGGGGAGGCCGCGCCCGGCGCCAGCGAGCGGCTGGGCCAGAGCTATGTCCTCATGACCCGGGCCGAGCAGGCCTGGAAGTCCGGCGATCCGGCGAAGGCGTCCGCGGCGTACGGGGATGCCCTGGAGATCCTGGAGTCCGTGGAGGTGGACTATCCGGGGTGGGCGTCCCACATTGTGCGCAGCCGCATCCTGGGCTGCGAGAGCGCGATCGAGAAGATCCGCGACGGCAAGCCCTGCGAGGCCGCCG
>CAIKKV010000050.1 GCA_903828035.1 uncultured bacterium | reverse complement strand
GCCCCGGACTCGAGCTTCCCCGTGACGACGAACCGCTGCCAATCGGATGACGGGGTCGCCTCCGCCTTGAGAAGGGGGCGTTTTTTTTCCAGCTTGGCGTCGGATTCCTCGAATTGGTTGCGTTCGCCGATGGGCGTGATCCGGACCGACACCGGCTTCGCGACCCCGTCGAGGGCCTTGACGTATCCGGAAAAGGTGTAGGTCCCGCCGGCGGGCAGATCGAATACCCGGCTGAACTGCATGCCGTTCACGCCCTTGCCGGGTAAGCGGAGCGCATACTCGCCATGGAAGGCGTCGCGTACATGGTCGGCTTCGCTGAAGAGGTGGACGTTTCCGGATTTGCTGTTATTGACGCTCGCCCAGCCGTCGCCTCCCCCGAGTTCGAAGGAGCTGTTGGGGAGGAGGTTGTTTCGCCCATCCGCGGGCGCAAGGCGGATCGGGTAACGGCGCGGCTCTCCCTTCATGGGCGGAGTGGGAAGGCCGCTGACCTCCCGATAGCCGGAGCCGGGTTCGGCGACCAGAGCGGCCGGCGCCGCCCGATCGCCCTGGATCACGTGCGCCCCTGCCGGGGTGGGGCCTGTTTTTTCGGTCAGGTCGGAGGTCAGGTAAACCTGGTCAATCAGGATCGCCCGGCTATTGATTTCATAAAGTATCCCGAAGCCCTTTCCTCCCCATTGAACGGCCTCGAGTGTGAGCGTGTTGGCCGGCTTGGCGAGCGTGATCTGGCCGGCCGGCATCCATTGAATTTTGCTGGAACCCTTTGCCCATGAGATGTTTGTGACGGAATCGCCGAGGCTGACGCGGAGGATGGTGGGGCGATCGTTCCAGATCAGGCCGGAGCTGCTGAACAGGACCTGATACGTGCCGGCCGGGAGGGGGGAGTCAAGGCGAGCGGTGAGAATGCGATTGGCGGCCCCCTCATGAATGACGGCGGACGCTCCCCCGCCCTGCCCCCCCTGGGTCCGGCAGCTTGTTTCCAGCGCATACCAGCCTGGCTCGTTTTCCTTAAAAAAGGGATAACGGGCTAAAGGGCCCCCGCTTTGAGTAAAGGTTTCCGGTTCCAGCAAGCGCCGTTCGGCGCCCATAAGCGTTACCGCTGGAAGCAGCAGGGCGCAAAATAGAAAAAGTTTGCAGATAGAATTCATCGAGCATTCTCCACTTTGTAGGTACAATACCAATTTTTAAAAATAAAAGGCAATAGTAATAGTAAATTCTATTTATAAACTGTTTTAATGGTTTATGAGGGTTCTATTCAGCCTTGTAATGGTCTAATTAGTTTGATACCATTAAGACGATGGGAGCAGGTGGATAAATCCGGAAAGGCGTTGATGCGGGATTCGAGCACAGATTTTCGATGTCTTCTTGCTGAATGGCCAGGCCGGTTGCGGGCGGTTCCTCAAGACAAGCCGCTGGATGAGAGCTGGATGCCTTCCGTTTCCCCCATTGGAGGCAATGCGACGCATCCGGACGGACAGCCACGCGGCCTGGGCCTTGCCCCGTATTGGTGGCGCTGGAACATCGCCCGCCCGACTCGTCTTACAGAGGCCGCTTCCGGCCAGGAGCTGCCGGACACTTTTCCCTTTCGGAATCATGCCGCCATGAACGCGTATCGGGCCACCTTGGGCGATCGGAAAGCCCTGCGAATGCTGGCTGACGGTTACGAAAAGACCGGGGACGAGGCCTGCGCGACGGCGATTGTGTCGTTGCTGGCCGCCTTTGCTCCGATTTATCCGACTTTTCCTCTCACCCTGCAGGAAGATGCCAACCCCCGGAAGATGCCCACCTATGGCCCGGAACTTCTCGGCCAAAGGTATTGCGTTCGCGTTAACATGAATTGGCGCGACAGCGCGGAGCTGTTCCATTGGCTTCTGGCTTATCGCCGGGTCCGGGCTTGTTCCGCGGTGACCGCCGCGCAGGACGAGGCCGTGCGCAATCTGGCCCGGGAGGTCCTGGAGTTCAATACGCTGCCGAACTTCCTGTACTTCAACGACAAGTACCACAATTCCCTGATGGACTACTATCAGGCCTTTGTGCTGGCCGCAGCGATCTGGGGGCAAACGATTGAAGTCCGCGACGTCATCAGCGGCCGCCGGTACCGGGGCGGCGACCTCGGGCAGCTGGCGATCAACGGGCCGGCGGGGTTGCGGATGTTTGCCGCCAATTCCTTTGACCGGGAAGGCATCTATTGGGAGCTCAGCAGCAGCTATACGGGGTACGTGTTTGACCGGCTGGAGGAGGCCCTCCCCGTGCTGGTCGGCTATGGCGATCCCGAAGGCTACGTTCCAGGAGAAGCGGTCGCCGTCTTTCATCAGCCCATCCACAACTTTGATCCCGCGCGCGATTTGCCCGATCTGTGGCGAGGCGTGTTGTCCCAAATACGGCTGGCCCTGAACGGCGGGCAACTGCTTCCGACCAACGACGCCAACTATCTCAACGCCGTCAAACCCGAGTGGCTTGAGCGATGGGCTGGCGTGCTGAGGTCCGAGCCCATCGCCGAGGCCGCCCGGCAGGTGCGGGCCTTCGTCGAGGGGCGCGCTCCTCACGTTCTGCAGCCGGGATCGACGTTGATGGCGGCCTCCGGCGCGGTGACCTTGCGCGGGCCCCTCAACCGCCTGAACGCCCATCTCGACTGGCACGGCGTACAGGATTATCACAGCCATCTTGATCCTTTGAATCTCGTGATTTCCGCCGAGGGGCATACCGCGCTGGATGATCTCGGCTATCACCTCGGCCACCCCTTGCGGCATATTGTCTCCGAGCGGACCGCCGCCCATAATACGGTGACCGTGGACCGGACGGACGCGGCTCGCCACGCCAGGGGCGTTCTGCATCGCGTTCTGTTCGAGGGTGACGTGCAGTATATAGAGGCGTCGGTGCCCGACGCTTATCCGCAGGCGGATGTTTACAGGCGGGCTGTGGTCCTGGTGGCGGATCGTTATCTGGTGGACATCTTCCGCGTGTCCGGCGGCTCCGTCCACGAGTATGCGCTGCTCAGCCGTTCTGATCGCGCGGCGACCACGCTTCCCTTGAAAGGCGGCTCCGGCACCGTGGCGCATCCCGAACGGCCGTATGAAGGCTTCGAGACCTTGCCCTGCGGGCCTGCGGCGCCGGCGTCTCCATACGAGGTGATGCATCACCCGGCGTTCGCCGACGTGGCGGGATCGTTTCGCGTGGATTGGATCCAGCGCGAGCGGCCCGATCTCACCCTGCGCCTGCATCACCTGGGCCAGATGAACGCCCAGGCGATTTCCGCCAAAGTGCCATTTAAGGATCGACGGCAGGGCGACGCGGTAAGGGATGACGATATCCTTATTATTCGTCGCGCGGGCCGGCCCGGCTTGAAATCTGTTTTTGTCAGCGTTTTGGAGACGCTGTCCGGAAAGGCGGAACCGCTGGAGTCGGTCAAGCGGCTGGTGGTCGATTCGCCGCAGGACGACGCGGTGGCCGTGGAGGTTCGCCATGCGGAGGGCGTGGACCTGATCATCCAGGCGTCCGGGGCGGGGCCGCATCGCGTGCCCGGCCGCAACGTCACGCTGTGCGGAACGTTCGCCGCGCTGCGGACGGGGCGGGACGGAGTCGTGCGCGTCGTTCAGCTGGCGGGCCGGCTGACGACTCCCTGCGGATCCTTTGATCTTCCGCCCGGCGCGTCGGCCCGGGTGGCGCAGGTGGAGCTCGCCGCCGGACGGATCCGGCTCGATGCCCCGCTGGGCGAAGGCGCCCGCCTGGCCGGCCGCTTCATCGCCATTCGCGGGAGCGCCGGCCGGATTTCGCATTGGCGCGTGGCGGCCGCGGACAAAGAGGGCCGCGTTCTGACGCTCGACGCCGGGCAGAGCGGGCTGGTGACGCTGCGGGGGATCGTTGAGCGCGTCGAGAACGCCCGGATTTTCTCGTGCGGCCTTCGGCTGCCGGAAGGGCCCGAGCTCGGAGCCGCTCTTCGGATCGGCCCCGTGGGCGATTACAGCTGTCCCCGTTATCGCATCGAGTATGCCGCCCAGACGGGCCTGCCGCTCCGGATCGGCGGCAGCACGACGGCCGCCGGCCCGCGGGAGCTCCGGATCGGGCTGGAGGCGGCGGCCAGCCTGGACGCCCGCCACGCGGGTCAGACTTTTTGGATCAGCGGAATTGAAACCGGCGACGAGGTGTTTGACGATCCGTCCGCCAGCATGCAGTGGGGCCGTGAGCAGGGAGAGCCAGTATGAGCAAGTCGGCGGATCGAGTCGTGCGCGCCGGGTTTATCGGCGTTGGTAATTTTGTCGCGGGCAATCACCTGCCCAACATCGCCGCCAGCAAGTTGTGGAAGATCGCGGCGGTCTGCGACCTGGACGAGGGAGCCCGCGGCCGCGCCGTCGAGCGGTATTCGCCGCTTTACGAGACGGCTGACTATCGGCGCCTGCTGGCCGACCCCGATATTGACGCGATCATTTTAGGCGTGCAGCATCAGCATCACCTTCCCTTCATCCGGGAGATCGCGGCGGCGGGCAAGCACATGCTGGTGGAAAAGCCGATGACCGTGGACGACGCGGAATCCCGCCAGGTTGTCGAAGCCGTGCGCGCCGCCAACGTCAAGCTCATGGTCGGCTTCAACCGGCGCTTTGCTCCCCTCGCGGTCGAAGCCAAGCGGCTCTTTCACCAGCGGAACCGGGGGAAGCAGGCGCTTATTACCTACCGCGCGGTGGACGATCGCTTTTTCTGGCCCGATTACGCGTTCGATCCCAAGCGAGGCGGCGGGAAGATCATGTGCGAGTGCTGCCACTTTTTCGATTTCCTTTACTGGTTTCTCGAGGCGGAGCCTGTGCGCATCTTTTGCGAGGGCTACCGGGAGGATCAGAATGTGGTTTCCCTGAGGTTCGCCGACGGCTCGATCGGCTCCGTCATTTCCGGCGGTAACGGCTCGGTGGCCTTCCCCAAGGAGCGGCTGGAAGTGTTCTGTGACAGGACCACAATGGTACTGGATCAGATGCTCTGGATGCAGCTCGAGGGCTACGAGGATGCCGGCGACCGGGCGGGGTCGTGGGAGAAAGACCCCTTTCCGAATATTGGGACGGAGGGGACGCCTCACGACCGCCATCGCGCGAAGCTGCACCACTGGCTCAATCATGGCATTCTGCCGGAAGACTTCGCGCGCAAGGCCTATTACGGCTCGTTTCCCAAGGCGGATCTCGGCCATTTCGGGGAAATCGAGGCGTTTGCCCAGGCGATACTCGCCGATGCCCCTTCCCCGTGCGATGAGATTGCCGGAGCCCGGGCAACCGCCTGCTCCACGGCGGCCATCCGATCCATGGAAAACGGCTATGTGCCGGTCGCCATCCGGCGCGAGGATTACGTTTCATGAAACGCCGTTGACCGGTAATTGTGGAATTGGTACGGTGGTACATACTTAAGGACGAATCATGCCGGCTGTTTCCAGCTCAAAAATGCCTCTCTACCAGCGGATTGCCGCCGCGTTGCGACGCGCGATGGATTCCGGGCGATATAAACCCGGCGACCGGTTGCCGGACGAGCGGCGCCTGGCCGAAGAGCAAGGCGTCAGCCGGGCCACCATCCGCCAGGCCCTCAAGCTTCTTGGAGACGCCAATCGCATCGAGCGCATCCAGGGCAGCGGGACGTATGTTTCCCAAGTGGCCATCAAATCCTCCTATGTCCAGCTCGTGGCAGTCGGCCCAACCGCCCGTTACAGCCCCTATGTGGCCAGCGTGCTGGGAGCGGCTGAACAGAGTGTGACACAGCGCGGCTTGCGGCTGAGCATTCGCTACCTCGACAGCGCCGCCGAACTTCCCGCCGCCCTCCTTTCCCTTGAAGACGACCCGACGATCTACGGGGGGATCCTCGTCGGCTATATTTCGGAAGCCGAGGGCCGCGCCGCAGCCGCCGCGAATATCCCCTGGGTCATGTTCGGTGATTTTACGGACAGCGTGCGCGGGACTCCGGTGATTGACCAGGTGGTTGGCGATGACTACCACCTGGCCGAGCGGGCGGTCCAATTCCTGTTCGATCAGGGCGTTCGCCGCCCTGCGCTTCTGACCTATGAGCCGGACGGCGTCTGGACGAAGGACCGGATCAGCGCCTTCCGATCCCTTTGCGACGGGGCCGGCATTTCCGGAGCCGACCAGCAGATCTGCTCGCTGGTGAATGAGTCGTTTCGCGTTTTCGATTCGGCCGACCGGTTTTTATACGCGGTTCGTTCCGGAATCGCCGCTGTCGTCCAGCAGTGGAGTCGCGATGGAAAGTTTCCAGAAGGGGTGATCCTGCCGGGGCCCGTTTTGTCGGATTGGCTCGACTATGTGCGGGTCACGCCGGAAGCGGCTCCGCTGCGGACCGTGCGCATCGTTGCGATCGATTTCGATCAGCAGCGGCGGATCCGGCATGTTCCGATGGGCGGGCCGGCTATCGGGTGGGCGGTCATGTGCATGAAGCAAATGACGGATCAGGCGATGCACCGGCTAATGGAGCATTCCCGCGGGCAGCGGGCTCCCGTACGCGATTATAGCCGCGAGATTGCCATCATTCCGCATGTTTCTCGGGAAGAGTGAATCCTTTTGGCTTGCTTATTTTTTCCCATATCCATAGAATGTTTACGTTAACATATAAAACGACAGCATGGAATTGAAGGCTTCGGACACACACATGAAGAGACGCATTCGCTACGTATTTCCGGAAACGGTTGATTTCAGGGAAACCCGCCCGACCTTGTGCTGGGAGCACATGTACGGGTGGATCGACGGCTATGGCCTTTTCTTTGATCCCGTCGTGCAATCCGCGCTGGGAACCCTTCCCGAGTGGGAGAACGGATGGAAGGGCGCCAGCCGGCCCGAAGATTTCATCGTTTCCTGCTGCCGGCAAGCCACCGCGCTTGTTCAGGTTGCGGAGGCTCCGGGTTTATATGTTCGTCCCCGCGAGACGCCGGGACTCCTGGCCGCTGGGCTCGCGGCTGAAAAAAATGTGCTCGAAACGCCACTCGGGCGCTACTACTACCCGCAGGGGGGATCGGAACCCTTGCGGTATGACCGGTATGCCACGGGCTCTTCGGCCTGGCGGCTCGGCGAGTTTCCGGCCGTTCAAGCGCAGGAAGGACGAGTCGCCCTGGCGTTTGAATTTTTCGGGCTTCTGTGGGCCTGGAATGGCGACTGGCCGGAGCGGCGGCTGGTCGAGGGGGCGGAAATATTGAGGGGCCTGTTAGCCGAGTCGGGTGTGTGGACCTGGCCGCCCGCGTGTACCCTGAACTCCTCCCTGATGGCCCTGCGCCTGGATTTTCAAGCGTATGGCGTCAACCGATTCTTTTTGCAGTGGTTCCTGGAAAAACGGGGTCAGCCGCGGGAGGCGGTCCGGGAAGCGGATGCGCATTACGAGGGCGCGGTCAAGGCCTGGCATCGGAACGATCCCGCCGGAGCCGCTTCGGGACTCGCGCGCGCATTCGAACAGCTGGCGGCGCTCCGGGTTTCGCACAGCCGGCTGGACATCCATTTTTGCGAGTGCCCCCACATGGGCATTTTGCTCGACCGCGCCGGCTGGTTTGAGCTGGAGTGGCCGGAGCAGTCGCGGCAACATCTGGAGTCCTACCTGGATCATGTCGCCCGCCACGGCTACAGGGTCAGCCTCGAAGCCGGGGGGAATTGCTGGCGCAACCTGCAGGCGCGTTTTCCCGAGCTGATGAGCCGGCTCGCCGGCCTGTGGGCCGACAAGAAAATCGACCTGCTGAACGGCACGTTTTCGCTTCCCTACACGTTGCTGTCCCCGCTGCTGCTTCAGTATTGGCAGATGCGGGTCGGCCATGACGCCTTCCGCCAGGTGTTCGGCCGGGTCCCGGATATGTATGAAGCCCAGGAAAACGCCCTGTCGCCCCAGCTTCCCGAGCTGCTGGCCCTGTTCGGCTATCGGGGCGCCATGCATATTGCCCAGAATCGCGGCTCGGCTCCGGCGGAGCAGCAAAGCCGCATCCTGTGGCAATCGCCCGCCGGGTGCGGCGTGCCCGCCATCGCGGCATGCGACCCGGGCTTGGCCAGAAAAGGGAACAACTATTTCTTCGACCTCCCCCTGATCCACGACGCCTACGGAAGCGAGGCCAAAAGCATCGACTACCTGAATCCCATGGATCTCGGGTTTATTCCGTTCCGGGTCCACATGATCCGCGCGCACCACTATGCGCCGGTGTGGGGCGCGTTCGCGCTGGCCGGCGACCGCCTCGCGGCAACCGCGGCGGAGGATATGCCCGCCCGCAGCTACCTCGCCGACGACTACAAGATCTCGGCCTCGTTCTTTTACGGCAACGAGACCGACGTCAACGCGCTCAGTCAGTACGAGGCGGTGTTCACGCGGACGGCGATGCACCGGCAGATCCAATTCATGGCGTGGACCGCGGGGCGGTGGCCCGAGCTGCGACCCGCTCTTGAAGCGGTGCTTCCGGAGCTGTGCCTCCAGGAGGCCCACGACGTGACCGTGGTCCAGGGGCAGCGCCGCGGCGAGTTTCACGCCGGCAACGCCATGGATCCCCCGCCGTACACGCGTGAAACGCTGGCGGTCGAGATCGCCGCCAGGCGGGAAACGTTTACGCGCGCGCTTGAAGCGGCGCGGCGCCTGCTCATCCCCTCCGGCGGCGCGCCCTTGCTCTTCAATGCGGGCGGCGTTCAACTACCCTATGCACGAGTCAGCCATCCCGAACTGTTTACGGGCGGCGACCTGCTGCGATGGGGCGAAGAATCTTTGGCGAACGGCCCCTTCCCGGCCTGGCAGGCTGCGCCCGCGACGGCTTTGTCTTCCACCTGGACGATGTCCGCGCTGCCGGCCCGCTGCGGGCCGTGGAGCGCCAGCCGGGAGTCCGACGGGGCGCTGGCCTTTTCCCTGGCGGAACGGCGCATCACGTGCATTCCGACGGACAGTCGCTTCGGCCGGTATGTGCCGGTTCGGACGGATGTTCGACAGGCCGGCCCGTTCCTGGCGGTCGACGTGCTGTATATGAACCGCGGGGCGGGTGTGGGCACCGTGGAAGTGTCGGTGCTGATGCATGCCGAGTCGTCTCATCTGGACGTGCGCGTCCGCTATGCCCCGGGCCGGGAGTTCGACGTTCGCGATCGGTGGTC
Organism: uncultured bacterium; assembly: GCA_903828035.1. The sequence continues at coordinate 940 of CAIKKV010000050.1, read as the reverse complement.
CGATGCGCTGTCGCTGGAATGGTCCTTCGGCGCTCCGCTGGAGCGGGTGCTGCGCTTCAACCCCAATGTCGAAAGCGTGACGCGCGAAGATCGCGTCACCAGTCCCTGCTACCTGGCGGCGGAGTCGGTTGGCGGCCGTACGGCATTCTTCAACGAGGGCGCCTTTGTCTATGAACTGGATCGGCCGGCCGGTCGCGTCCGCTTGTACATTCATGTGGCCGGCGAATCCGCGTGGACCCGGCGCATGGGCGTGGCCTTTGATCCGCCTAACGCCCTCGAGCTCGCCCGCGCCTGGGGCGTGGGAGTGGTCCCTGCCGCCGCGGCCAAGCGGACGTGGCCGCTTCAGGAGGCGGCCGCGCAGCACGTGAGCGCCGAGACCTTCATTGACGACGACACGCTGTTGATTTCAAATCTTCGCGCGAGCCCGGTGTCCTTTGCGCTCGGGGGCGCCGGCTTGTCCCTTCACAACACGCGCGGCGAATCGCGATCCACCGTGCGGAATCAATCGGGCGTCGGCACGCTCGAAGCCTTTGAGCTGGGTCTCTTAAAGGGTCTCGGAGCGGCGGCGGCAACATAAACGGCAGGCAGCAGGAGTTTTCATGCAGACGCTCGATCAGCTTCACTTGCTTCCCCTCCCCCGCTCGATCCGGCGGGCCGGGGGTTCGTTCCCCCTTCCTGCCCAAGGCGCCGGGGAGCTCAATCCCGCCGGCGTGATTGTTTCAAATCTGCCCGCGCAGGGATATCGCCTGACAATCGCGCCGGAAGGCATTCGCCTGGAGGCCGCCGACGATGCCGGATTGTTCTACGGCCGCATGACGCTGCGTCAACTGGCCCGACTTTGCCCCGGGGCCATTCCCTGCGGGGCGATCGAGGATTCGCCGGACATCCCGGTCCGAGGCGTGATGCTGGACATCAGCCGCGACAAGGTGCCGACCCTGGC
>CAIKKV010000049.1 GCA_903828035.1 uncultured bacterium | reverse complement strand
GCGGCGCGGCGGCCGCCCAGGAAAACGACGCCCGGGCGGGCCAGCCGCTCGGCCAGGAAACTGAGGGGCGCGGCCCCGTAGCCGCCGCCGACCAGAAGAGGGACGGAGCCGGGCCGGTCCAGCGGGAAGCCCCGGCCCAAGGGGCCCATCACGCTGAGGGTGTCGCCGGCCTTCAGCGCGTTCATGGCGCGCGTGCCGGTTCCGACCGTTTTATAGAGCAGCAGGAGCTCGTCGCCCTTGACCCGGTAGATGCTGAACGGACGCCGGAGCACGCGGTCGTCGAGACCCGGCACGCGCAGGTGCACGAACTGACCCGGCAGCGCGGCCGCGGCGATTCCCGGCACATGCAGGACCAGGCGGCGATAATCCTCGCCAACCGGATCCTGCCCCAGCACGCGAGCCTCTTCCAACCGACCTGTTGTCCCGTGTTCCATCCTGACCCCTTTGCTTCCTACCAGAGATAAACAAATTCAGCGCACTTGGAAACCTTTTATTCATGGCAAACGCATCATATGTGCCACCCAACCTGGTAAGGCATCGGCCATTCCGGCCGTTCCGGAACTGGATAGCCACTGGAATTCAACGTATTTATCTTGATTTACAAATCAAAGGTATTTATAAACATGTACCGACGAATAGTAAAGATTATGATCAAGAAACCCATCGAGCGCCTGATGACCCTGGCCCAGCAGAGCGGCCTGCTCCGCCCCCGGGATCTGGCCGCCCAAGGCATCGCCCGCACCTACCTGCAACTGGCCGTCCAACAAGGCCTGCTGAAAAAGGTGCGCCGGGGAGTCTATTCCCTGCCAGAGGCCCCGATTACCGAGCATCGCACCCTCATCGAAGTCTGCACGCGGGTGCCACGAGGCGTGCTCTGCCTGCTGACCGCCCTCCGTTTTCATGAAATCGGCACGCAGAACCCTCCGGATATCTGGCTCGCCATCGGCACCAAAGATCACAAGCCCGTTCTACATCATCCCCGACTTCAAATTGTTCGTTTCTCAGGCAAGGCGCTGACCGAAGGCATCGAGGAGCGTACCGTCGGCAACACCGTCATCCGGGTGACCAATCCCGCTAAAACAGTCGCTGACTGCTTCAAGTATCGAAACAAGATCGGTCTGGACGTAGCGCTAGAGGCGCTGAAAGAGGTGTGGCGTCACCGACGATGCACGGCGAATGAACTGCAGAAATACGCCGAAATCTGCCGGGTCTCCAAGGTGATGAGACCTTACATGGAGGCTATTCTGGCATGAGCAGGCCCAGCCCCGTCAATCTGGCGGCTTCCATTCGGCAACGCCTGGCAAACCTTTCCGAGGCACGAGGCGAGGATTTCCAACTCACCGTCGTTCGTTACGGATTGGAAAGACTCATGTATCGCTTGAGCCGTTCCCGGGAATCCGGCGACTTCACCGTTAAAGGAGCCATGGTGTTCGCGGTCTGGTCGGAAGGCTCATACAGGCCCACTCGCGATCTGGATTTGATGACAAAATCCTCCCAGTCAGTGGAAAAACTGCAAAACGTTTTCAAGGGCTTATGCCAGTTGTCGGTAGAGCCAGATGGGCTGACTTTTATTGCCGATACGGTCAAAGCGGAGCCCATCCGGGAAGACAACGCCTACGGAGGCATCCGCGTCACGTTGCTTGGGCGTCTCGGCTCGATGAGGATACCGCTACAGGTGGATGTCGGATTCGGTGACGTGATTACCCCTGCCGCCAAGATGCAGCCCTTCCCGTCATTGCTAGATCAACCACCGCCGATGCTGGCGATGTACCCCCGGGAATCGGTCATCGCCGAGAAATTCGAGGCTATCACAAAGCTTGGGCTGAACAACAGCCGGATGAAGGACTACTACGACGTGTGGGTCCTGGCGGAACAATTTGAGTTCGATGGCCAGCTTCTGCAAGGCGCCATCAAGGCCACTTTCCGTCGCCGCCGGACGGAGTTGCCCCTTGAGGCGCCTGACGGTCTTTCCGATGGTTTTGCCCATGAAAAAACGAAGCTGAATCAATGGTCGGCGTTTCTCCGCCGCTCCCGTCTCACAGAAACGATCCATGTCGATTTCCCAAGCATCGTGGCCGCAATCCGAGCGTTTCTTCTACCCGTGGCTCGGTCTGCGGCCGAATCGAATCCGTTTTCTCACAAATGGCCCACGGGCGGCCCTTGGCATTCGTGACCTGTCCATCCCTATGGCTGAATCGGTTCGATCTTGCGTAGACGCAAGATAAAGTTATTGGTCATTACCATCCCATAGCGGGCTAAAAAGGGCACACCACCCCCTTTCCCCCTCTGATTTACAGGGCTTTTTCGTGATTTAACGGGCGGGTTTGGAAGT
>CAIKKV010000048.1 GCA_903828035.1 uncultured bacterium | reverse complement strand
GCAGAAAAGCGAGCCCGCCCGCTCCGCGGGCTACACGCAAGATGACCGGCAGGTTGACGTGGGCCCCTATCGCGTGCATTACGGAACGGACGGCGCGCACGACTTCCTTCTTGTCACAAAAAAAGACGAGCCCCTCTACATGAAGGCGGCCAACACGTTCACGGTTTACGCCGACAGGCGCCCTTTTTTGAACTATGCCAGCGGCGAGGGGGATAAGACCATCGCCGCCTACATGATTCACGTCCGGGACGCGAAAGGAGACGACGCCTACACGCTGGTGGACGAGAACGTTGACGGCGTCTTCGACAGCAAGATCGATTTCGGGACAAAATCCATCTACGACTGGAAAGACGGCAAGTGGGTCCGCCGGAAATAGCGAGGACTACCGGCGGCGCGCTCCGCCCTTGGCCAGCGTGTCGTAGACCGCCTCGGCCATGGCCAGGTGGCCGGCATGATTGGGGTGGACGGGCTCGGGGCAGAACTCCTCGGGCTTGCGGTGCCGGAGAAGCTTCTGGAACATCGCGTGAAGCGGAATCAGCTCCGCCTTGTATTTGCGCGACATCGCGTGCACGATCCGGATGTAGTCCCCGAGCTTGCTGAACACGGTGTGCCGGATGGAGGTGCGGGCGGTTTCGCGGGTGATATAGAAAGGCTCCATCAGCACGATCCGGCAATGCGGCAGCTCCTGGCGCGTGCGGGCCATCAATTCATCGTACAGCTTTCCATAGCGCTCGGGCGGAACGCTGGTGGGCGCCTGGACGACCATCCGGCACAGATCGTTGATGCCGATCATCATCACCAGCGTGTCCGGGTTCTGGTGAATCACATCGTCGGTCCAGCGCTCCTGCAGATCCGCGATCGTCTGCCCGCCGATGCCCTTGTTGATGAACCGCAGGGTCCGGGCCGGCTGGCGGATGGCGAAGAATTCCGACACGGTGCGCACATAGCCGTCGCCCAGCGGCGCATTCGGCCCCCGCCGCCCGCAATCGGTAATGCTGTCGCCGATGAACACAATCGTCTCGATTTTGCTTGTTTTCTTTTCCATAGCGGCGAGACTATCTTTTCTGCGATTTGTTGTCGAGTTCGATCACCCGAAAACACGTTCGACTATACCCCTATGCGCACTACCCCTGTCCTGCTGACATCCTCCGCGTCCCCTGGCGAACTGGCGGAAAAAGCCGTCGAGCTTTTCTCCGCGCGCTGGAAAGAACGCACTCGCGTCAAGCTGAGCCGCCGTCTTCCGGCGGGCGTCACGCCGGCCTGGACGCTAAAAGCGGGAACGGTGAAAGACGCCTCCCTGCGGGCTGACCTCCAAGCGGCAGGCCTTCCCCTTCCCGAAAAGCCCCAGGCCTACGCCATCGCTACAAGCGGCCGGACGCTGACCGTTTGCGGATCAGACGCGCTCGGCTTGCTGTTCGGCTTGGGGTGGCTGCTTCGTCACCTGGAGCTGGAGCCGGCGCGCGCGCCCATGCCGGCCTTGAACGAGACCCGGGCCCCGGCGGTGTATAACCGGGGCGTCTACTTCGCCACCCACTTCAACAATTATTACGAGACCGCCCCCCTCGCGCGGATCGACCGGTACATTGAAGAGATGGCGCTCTGGGGCTTCGACCTGCTGATGTTCTGGTTCGACGCCAACTGGTTCCCCTATGGATTCTGGAAAGATCCCGCAAGCCGGGGCTCGAAAATGGCGGCGCGGCTCCGCCATATCGGGGAAAAGGCGCGGGCCTGCGGGTTGAAGGTCGGCACAATGGGACTCGGCAACGAGGGCTTTGCCCATCAGCCGCCGCCCGGGCTCCAGGTGGACAGTCGCGGAAGGCATGGCGGATTCTATCCCCTCAGCCAGATCTGCCCCTCCAAACCCGGGGGCCTCCGCATGATCCTCGAAAACCGGCGCAAGATCATGGAGCTGGTGGGCCCGGTGGATACGTACACGCATTGGCCCTATGACCAGGGCGGCTGCGGCTGCGAACAGTGCTCGCATGCGCCCGGCCGCTGGGGAAAGAAGTTCCTCGAGCTGGCCGCCCCGATCGCCGAAATCGTCCGCAAGGCGAATCCCGATGTCGAGTTCTTCATCTCGACCTGGCTGATGGATGAACAGGAGCGGGCCATGGTCTACGCCCTCTGCGATCAGAAGGCCGACTGGTTCCAGGGCATCATGACCCAGACGAATCATGCCGCGGAACGGCCGCTCGATCCGCGCTACAAGTGGATGGTGTTTCCGGAAATCAGCATGTTCGATTGCTACTTCACCTCCTATGGCTGCAACGGCGCCAATCCCGCACCGGTTCGTTTCGAAGCCGAAGCCGGGAAGATCGCGCGGGCCGGCTGCGGCACCGCCCTCTACTCGGAGGGCCTCTACGAGGACGTGAACAAGGCCGTCTACGCCAGTGTGCTCTGGGATCCGGCCTGCACGGCGGAACGCGTTCTTGAGGAGTACACCCGCTACTATTTCGGCCGTAAAAACGTGAAGGCGGGCGTCCGCCTGCTCCAGGACCTGGAAACAACCTGGGGCGCGAAGGCGCTGCTGAAAGCCGATCCCGCCACCGTGGCCCGGCTGGCCGCAGACGCCCGAAAGCTGAACGACCGGCTGCCTCCGCTCCGGGACGCGATCGAACGGGGGCGGCTCCTGAGCGGTCGCGCGGAGATGGATCTCCTGATGAAACAGGCCGGGCCCGACAAGCCACTCGTCGCGGAATCACGGGCGCTGTATGAGGGATCGGCCTACCTGCCCGCCGGAGAATTACGGAAACGCCTGGCCGTGTTCCTCGCCCGACTGCGGGAGCGAAAAACGCTGACGGACCGCCTTTTTGAATCGCACTGGAGCTATATGACCTTCTTCCACATGGAAAAAAACGTCCTGGCTTTCCTGCCCGATTCCGTCATGGGCAAATATCACTGGGAAAGCCTGATCGAGCCGCTGGCCAAAGCCGCCAAATCGAGCTCGGAAATCAGGCTGCGCCAGGGCGTCAGCCGCTCCTTCAAACGCTGGTACTGGTTCAACGGAATCGATACCAGCTATCTGTTTTTTTGAGGCTGAGATTCCTCGACTTCGCTCGGAATGACAGACGTAGGGAAAGCCCTCGCTACCATTCAAACACGAAGTCCACGGCGGCGTTCGTCGCTTTCGCCAGCGTGTCATACTGGACATGGCGGAAGCGTTTAAACGCGCTCGAGTAGGAATAGACGACCTTGGTCTGCGCAATGGAGGCGGAGAGCTCCAGCCCGGGCGCGGAGGCCGCCAGGCGCAGGGCGGGATCCGTCCCCACAACGGCTTTCAGTCCGTCCAACCGGCCGCCCTCGTCCTCGCGGAACTGGAACAGCCACGACAGCTTCCGCGGCTGGCTCAGCACCACGTAATCGCGGCAGCTGATCCGCCTTCCGGATTCGACGTGGAACTCGCGGGTGTAATGCGTGACTCCGAGCTCCGCCGGGTAGGCGGCCTTCAGGTCGAGCCGGATGATTCCCGTTCCGGCGGCCTCGTTCCACATAACCTGCTCGACGTGCACGCCCCGCGGCGGCTGGGAGGGAATCGACATGGGATACCCCACGTCGCCGATCTGCCCCTGCCCGTCGATGAGAAGGATCGACCGGACCGCGGAATGGAGGCTGTACCCGGTGTCGGGGCTGGCCATCATGGGGCGGCCCTTGAGGAACAGGCTGAAGTGGCCGGCGCCCGGCAGCACTTCCATCATGTCGCACGGCCCGGTGGCGAGGCTGGAGGCGTGATAGCCCAGCCAGGGGCCGCACTTGACGGACAGGGCCACGCCGGCATCGGCGTTCCGATAATGGACAAAGCCGGAGTCGCGGTACCACGTGAGCGCGGCCGCCTTCCGGGGCGGCGAAGCCAGCGCGTGGATGGCGGGATCGTGCGCCAGGAAGCCCCAGAGAATGCCGCTCGACGCGGGAACGGGAAACTTTTCCAGCGCCTCCTTGTAGTGCCGCAACAGAAGCCGGGAAAGATCGGCGGCCGCCGCGTCGCGCCGTTTCGACGCCATGGTCTCGGCGAACAGCGCGCCGCCCGCCAGAGGAATGCGGTCCTGTTCCGTCTCCAGCATTCCCGACCCGTCCTCATCCACCGTATCGAGAACAAAGGCGGAGATATCGCGAAGCGACGGATGGGCCGCCAGATCGAGGTCGGTCCGCGCCAGGAGCAAATCGCGGTAGAACATGATGGGGTCGGTGTACATCGACAGGCTGAAATACGAGCTGCCCGGGATGACGCCGTCGAGCGGCGCGGCGTCGAGCCCGCGCTGGATCCGGGGCACCAGGTAGGCGACCCAGCGGTCGGCTTCCGGCACGACGCCCCACATGCACATGGCGGCCGTTCCGAAATCGTGGACGGCCTTCCGGCCGTGATCCTGAAGCAGCGACCCGCCCCAGTAGTCGCGCATGAGCAGGATCTGCACCCAGAACACCTCCCCCTGGTACGCCAGCTTTTTCAGCAGCCGCTCCCGGCGCGCGGCGCCCAGGTCGTCTCCGATCATGTGATAGGCCCACGCCATGGAGCGAAGCATGGCCGCCCCGCCGATGTCTCCATTGTGGCCATACACGTCTTCGGCAGGGCGGCCCCACGCCGGCAGCGCGATCATCTCATCCACGATCGCCAGCGCCTTGTCGCGCGCCGCCGCCTGGCCATCCATCCGCCAGGCCGCCACGAGGGCGGGAATCGACTCGTAGTTATAGGCGCCGCCTTTGCGGACCCAGTCGAAGAGCGCCTGCAGGGGCGCCCGGTAGGCCTGGTGGGTGGTTTCCAGCTTGCGCTTCTGGAGCTCCCAGAACTCCGGCCTGGCCCAGGCGGCGACGGGCAGCGCCGAAACCGGACGGACCGCCTGGACGCTCCAGTCGAGGCGATCCTCGGGGTCCGATTCCAACCGCGCCGCCAGCCACTCCACCTGCGCGGGCCGGAACGGCGCAAGTTTCAATTCATGCGCCCCCGCCGACCGGACATCGAACGCGAACCGCCCGCGGAACCGCTTGTTGGCCACATCCTCCAGCGAAACGCGCTGCACATACCACAGGCCCAGCTTTTCCCCGTCCAGGTAGATCCAGTAGCTCGGCACCAGCGGCCGGGCGGTCATCAGATCGAAATCCCACGGCCCCGTCCGCTCGTTGACGTTCTGGTGCACGTTGAGAACCTGGTAGAGGGATTCCCAGTCGAACCGGGCCGCGTCCAGGAAAAGGGAGAACTGGTAAAGGCCGGGATCGGCCGTGAACGAGACCAGCTTGGCGCCATCGGCCTCGGTCTTCACGGGCACGTTGTTGGACTGATGAATCGCATCGACCACCATCTCTATCGCTATCATGTCAAACTCCCTCGTTCATCCGTTTCTTCGTCAGCCCGCCATACGATTCGGGGTGCCGGTAGCGGCGGCGCACCGCCTCGCGATCGGGGGCGCAATCCTGATCGCCCGGCCATTTCCGCTTTTGCCCGATCGCGGTATCCCCCACGGCCAGGCCGGGCCTCTTCCCCGGCACGGAATCGAGCACATCCCCGTTCGACGCCACCACGCAGGTTCCGCCGGGGCCGCCCGACTCCAGGGGGGAAAAGGAGCTGTAGACCAGGGCGTTGAAATGGTCGCTGGCCCTGACGCGAAGCCGGTTGCGGCCCATGTCGCGCCGCTCATCGGGAAGCGTGTAGCCGGCCGACGGGTGCAACACAAGCTGGGCGCCCTGCACGGCCAGGGCGGCCGTGGCTTCCGGGAACTGGATGTCATAACAGATGGCGAACCCGATCCGGCCGATCCGCGTTTCCGCCACCGGATACGTCCGCCCGGCCGTGAAGTGAACAGCCTCGTCGCTCGGCAAATGGACCTTGTCGTAGCGAAGGGCGAGCGCGCCCTTTTCATCCGCCAAAAGACCCGTGTTGTAAAGCCGTTCGCCTCGCGCCATCAGCGTGGCCGCCCCGATCAGAATCCCGGCCTGCCGGCTCATCCGGCACAGCCACGCCTCGAACAATTTTCCGGACCAGGCATAGAGGGTCAAGGCGTCCCGGCGGGCATTCGGATTGGGCGGATTGGTTTCCGCCGGCGCCGCCCACACGCCCGGGACGAAACAGAACTCGGGAAACAGCAGCAGGTCCGCCTTCCGATCCGCCGCCTTCAGGACCCACTCTTCCAGGTAGGTCAAATAATCTTCCCCATACTGGCGGACGTAAGACGGGTCGTACGTGGAGGCGCCGAGATTATACTTCAGGAAGTGATCGCGGCGGGCGGCCGGATCCTTCCGCAGCTGGATCATCCGCCGCGCTTTCGCGCTCAGCGGCTGAGCCGCGGCCAACCGGACCTGTTTCTCGCTTTTCATAACGCCCTCTACCCGTTCACCGCGAGGGATCCCTTGGCCAGGTTGAACGTGACGCCGGCCAACTTCCGCCCGCGCTTGACGCTCACGGTAAACACGTCATCGGTCGCGGGCGCCCCCTCGAGGGAATAGGCGGCCGGCCCGAAGCCCTTTTTACCAAACTGGAGGGCGGTCACAAAAACCAGCCGCGGCTTGCGGCAAAGATTTTCAACATAGAGGTAGCGCAGCCGCTTTTCCGTCAGGCCGCTAGGCGGCTGGTAGGTGGTCTTTCGGTCCTCCAGGCCGATAATCAGGTGATCCTGCTTCGAGGGGTGCAGGGAAACCCCCTGCAGCTCGGCGGGCCCGTTTTTGATGGCGAACGCGTCGCTCTCCCACTTCACCTCGCCGCCCGGCTGGAACTGCACGCGCGCGCGCACGGGCTTAACCGCCCGGATCTCGTCCACCAGCAGGACCACGTCGGGCCGCAGGAAGACCACGTACCGCCGGACGCGCCTGGCCAGCGGCCGGTAGACGCAGGTGCTGTCGATGACTGTCGCCTCATGGCGGGCGCCGTGCTCAACGGACAGGATGCGCGCCTTGGCCCCGATGAAGGGCTTCGGAAAACAGCCCTCCAGCGTGACCGTGTTGTGGCCGGTGGCGGCGACATAATCGAAATCCCAGCGCATCCAGCGCTTGTTCGCGATGTCGTAATAGCCGGGCTTGGCCCCTTTCACCTTGGGGTCCTTGCGCCCTTCATAGGGGTAGTCCCACTTCTCCACCTCGGCCAGCAGCTCGCGGCCCTCGGCATGGATCACGAAGCTGCCGAAATCCATCTGGCAGTGGTGGTTGAAGTGCGGAATATCGCCGCCCTTGACGCCGATGTAGCTGTCGCGAGGCCCGAACCCCCCGCGCCAGACCATCACGGCGACGCCCGGAAAGTAGCGGCTGGCCGGCTGGCCGGCCGGCGGCGCCACCGCCTTCAGGTCAAGGTCCAGCTCGTAGAGATGCTTGATCGTCTTCACGCCCGTGCGCAGGGCCGACCATTGGTAGGCGGGCTGCTGGTAGGCGCGGGCCAGGCCGAGCAGCGTGACGGACGCATCGGCCTTTTTCCCCGCGTCCGACCAGTTCCAGATCTCGTCCTCCCTCGTCTGCATGAAGAGGCGGAAGTCTCCGGTCTTCCTGAGGAACGGATGCCGGAACAGGTCCACGCCGCCGCCCGTGAACGCCTTCAGGCGCTGGGCAAACCAGACGGCAAAGCTGAGCCCGTAGTCCCAGTAGCCCGGCCCCTCGTTCCAGCCGCCGGCCGAATCGCCCGTGCCCAGGCTGACCAGCACCCCCTCCAGGCCATACTCGATAAGCTCTCGATAATCGGGACAATCCTCGGCGAAGGCCATGGCGCCGACGGCGAAGCAGCCGCACAGGATGATGCGCCAGTTCGCGCTGCTGTGCATCCAGGGATAGGTCTTGTTCCGCTCGGCCTCGAGGGCGGGGCGGAGAATGCGGTCCACCACCTGGCGGCGCAGCCGCTTCTTCACGCCGGCATCCAGCGCGTCCCCCATGCAGCACTTCATCATGGACATGACGTACACCGCCGTGGCGGTGCGCAGGTCCATGTCGAGCACGCCGATGCAGGAGGAGAAGCACCAGTACGGCCGCTTGCACGCCTCCAGCGCCGCCAGCGCCTCGACCGCAAGCGTCACGGCCCGCTTATCCCCCGTGAACAGGTAATAGAGCGTCGCGCGCTCCATCTTCTCGATCCACAGGAACGCGTTGAAATCCCACCCCTTGGCGTCGTCAATCGGCTTCTCCGCCAGCGCCAGGGCCGCCCGCAGCACGTCCGGATACTTCGCGGCCTTCCGCCGGAGCTCCTCGGGCGAGGTGCAATCCATGAATATATTCGGCGTCGCGCCTTTCAGCGCCCACCGGTCAAACGTCTTAAAATACGTCAGCTCGAAAGCGGAAAACGGTTTCCTGTTAATAGCCACGGCCGCCGCTCCTTCTGTTGCCCGGCTCCGAACCTGTCACCAGCACCAGTTGCGGGCGTCGGGCGGGATCCTTGTCTTCTGTACCGAAAAATATCTTTCCCGCCCCCGAGACATAATGCCCGGTGTCCTCCATGCGGACCAGGAACGTCACTGAATCCCGGCCCGCCTGCCGCGCCTCCCGAACCCCCCGTGTGACGTCCCAGGTCACGCGCGTCACGTCCGCCGCCTGGAACGCGGGCATGGCGAAGGAAAGGAACTCGGCCCTGGCCGGATCGACGCCGTCCGGGATCGCGTTGCATGACATCATCAGGTCCATCGCGCCCGGCGCAAAGAGAGCCAGCTCCGCCTTCTCCACCGTGTCGGGCGGCAGTGCGGAAAACCGGATCAGCACCATTTTCTGCTTTTCCCCTTTCGGATACACCCGCGCGTACACTTTCAGGACGGTTGCGTTCGTGCCGGCCGACTCCGGCTTCATCGCATCCAGCGTCACGGCCGTGCAGTTGGAATAGGCCGGAATCGCCGCTCCGACCGCGAGGCCGTTCCGCAACACGATCGCCCCCGGGGGGAACGTCTCGCCCGGAGCGATCGCCTGTTTCCAGCTTTCCGCGGAGGCGCCCTTGAAAAACAACGGCTCGCCCGTCGAGTTCAACACATCCCGCGTCCCGTCGCCGTCCGCGTCGGCGACATCGAAATACCGATACCCGCCGCCCGGATGCAGCGAATCCTTTGCGGCCCTGAGCGTGCCGGCCTTTTTAAAAACGAAGCCGGAGCCGGACGGGGTGGAGACATTCTGGTAAACTTCGAGCTCATCGCCCATGGCCGCCTCGACCACCATATCCGGTTTCGCATCCCCATTCACATCGGCGACCGAGACCCCGCACTGGGGCGCATAGGCCTTGAACCAGTGGGCCGGGATCTCGATCGGCTTGCCGTCCGCATCGGCGGCCATGATCGGATCG
>CAIKKV010000047.1 GCA_903828035.1 uncultured bacterium | reverse complement strand
GCGGTCTCGATGCCGTTCATGTTGGGCATGGTGATATCGAGGATGAACACATCGGCCGGGTTTGTCCGCGCCAGCTTCAGCACTTCCATGCCGTCCGAAGCCTCGCCGACGATCACGATATCCTTTCCGCTCTTCTCGATCTTCAGCCGCAAACCGTCGCGGACCACCGGATGGTCATCGGCAAGGATGACGCGAATGCTCATGCGCCACCCGCTTTCGGAGACGGCACAAACGGCATGCTCGCCCGCACCGTGGTTCCCTTGCCCCGCCCGGACTCAATCGTGAACGTGCCGCCGACCGATGCGGCCATTTCCTGCATCACGCGCAGACCAATCTGCGGGCGTGGCCTTGGTTCCTTCTTCGAAGGATCGAACCCTTTCCCGTTGTCGCGAACCGTCAGCGTGACGTTCCCTTTCGACATGCGGAGGCTGACGTCCACGCGTTTTGCATGACCATGCTTGAGGGCATTGGTGAGCGCCTCCTGCGCGATCCGGAACAGGATGGTGGCTGTACTATCGGACACCCGTTTCCGGCCCAATGTTTCGCGGAAGTGAACCTCTATGCCCCGCGCATTCGTGATCTGCGAAAAGTGCTGGCGCAAGGCGGCGCGCAAGCCAATGACATCGAGTTCCGGCGGTCGCAGCTGGGCCGCCACGTTTTTCAGGCGGGCCACCGATTTGCCAAACAACTTGCGCGTCTGCTTCTATCGCTTGATGGCATCGCCCGGTTTGCCGGCGCGAAGATCATCTTCGATCGTGTCGAGATGGGCCGAAATGCCCACCGCCAGCGAACCCACATCGTGATGCAAAACGGCAGCCACCTGCCGCCGCTCTTCTTCGCGTGCAGCCAGAATCTCCTGCGAAAACATCTGCGTCCGCTGTTCCGCCTGCTTGAGATCGGTGATGTCGGAAATGATGCCGTGCCAAAGAGTGCCGCCATCCTCCATGCGTTCCGGTTGCGCCTGGCTCCAGCGCCAACGCAGACCTTGCCGCGGCAGGATGACTCTATATTCACAATGAAACGTCCGCAGGGTTCGGGCCGATTCCTGGATGAGGTCGCCAACGCGGTCGTAGTCGTCCGGATGCAACCGCCCGAACACCGGGGAGGCATCTTCCCTCACCTCTTCGGGTGTCACTTCATAGATGTCATTCATGCCAGGACTCGAATAGGGAAAGGCGGAACGCCCGTCCGGATATAGCCGGTATTGGTAAACAACTCCGGGCACCAACCGGGAGAGGTTGGCGAGCAGTTCGTGGCTTTGTCTTGCACGGTTCTCCGCCCGGTTGCGCTCGGTGTTGTCCTGGGCGAGAACGGCGATGTCTCCACCCATCGGCACAATGACAATCCGGAGGCAGGTGGCCGTCAACATGCTTTCGCCGCCGTACTCGTCTTCGACGATGCATGACTTCCCTGATTCGGCGACCTGCTGATAGGCTCTGAAGGACGGCGAGTCGCGGTAGCCGGGGAACAGTTCCAGCAGGCGGCGGCCCACGACCGCTTTCGGGTCGGTGCCGTTCAGGCGCGCGACCGCGGCATTCTCGTAGACCCAGGTGAAATCGACGACGCGCCCCTGCGTATCGCGGACGGGTCGAAGGATCGCGAAGCCATCGGGCGAAAGTTCCT
>CAIKKV010000046.1 GCA_903828035.1 uncultured bacterium | reverse complement strand
GGATATACTTACATACCCATGGGAAGGGTTTTGATGACATCACTTAACGTCGATCGCGACGGCATGCTTCCGCTGTACCGTCAGGGAGTCGAAAAGCTTAGGGCGGCCATCCTTCGGGGCGAGTACTTGCCCGGAAAGAAAATTCCTCCCGAACGGGAACTCTGCCACCTGCTCGGCGTCAGCCGCATCACCGTCATCAAGGCCCTCAATAAACTGGCCGACGACGGACTCCTGGTCAAGCGTGTCGGCTTGGGGACTTTCGTGGCGGACACGCCGAAAAGCCGGGGACCTAAAGGCTGCGCACTCGGGTTCGTGGCGCCCCTGCTGCGCGGCGACACCTTCTTTAACGACATCGTCATCGGCGCCGAAAGCGCCGTGAACGACCACGAAATCTCCCTTATCCTCGGCTATTCCAAGCACACCGCCCACGACGAATGGCGCTGCATCGAGCGCCTCAAGAAGCATCGCGTGGCGGGACTCATCCTGTTTATGACCGAGACCACCGCCAGCTGGGAAAACGTCCGCCGCTTCACCGAAGACGGCTCGCCGGTGGTGTTAATCGACCATCGCGCGCCCATGCTTGATGAGTTGATCGACACCGTGACCAGCGACAACCTCAAGGGCGCGTTTCTGGCCGTCCAGCACCTCATCCGCCTCGGCCACCGCCGGATCGCCCTGCAGACGCAAAGCAAACGCCTGTCCTCCATTATCGACCGGGAAGAAGGCTATCGCCTGGCCCTGCTCGACGCCGGCATCCCGTTCGATCCCGCCCTGGTCCGGACGGCCAACGAACCCGCGGACACGCACGGCCATCACACCGCGCTTCACTGCCTGGCCCTTGAAAAGGCCCCCACCGCCCTCTTTGCGATCAATGACGCGCTCGCCATTGCCTCCATGAAAGCCTTTGCCACGCACGGCATCCGCATCCCCGAACAATTTTCCGTGGTCGGCTTCGACGACAACTTCTACGCCCCCCACGCCCTCCCTCCGCTCACCACCGTCCGCCAGCAGCGGGAGGCCGCTGGCCGCCTCGCGGTCAACCTCCTCTTCGCCCGACTGGCAAACCCGACCGCCTTGCCCCGCCACGAAACCCTCGATGTGGAACTGGTCATACGCGGGTCCGCGGGCCCGGTTCCGGCCGGAGTCGTCGCGACATGACTCCTCCCGCCACACCCGCCGGAACCGCCTCGCGGGTCACGATCGATCCGCATGGCCGCATCGCCCGGCTCGACCTGCGCTACGGCGAAGAGTGGCGCACGCTCGATTTCCGTTCGGATGCCTTTGCCGGCCCCGCCTGGTATGTGGAGGAAGAGGGCCGCACCCACACCCCCGTCATGAGCGCGTCGACCTCCTGCCCGAACCGGTTCGAAGGCGCTCATGGCAAAATCTCCTTTTCCCTGGAATATGCCGAACAGCGCGGCTGCCTGACCTTCAAAGCCGCCCTCTCCAACCACGGAACCAGGGCCTTCCGGCCCGTCAAGGCCGGCGTTCGACTGGGGCTTGACACCTGCATGGCCTCCTATCCCGACTGGAACCGCAAGTTGTTCCCCACCCTGCTGCGCTGCGAGCGCACCCACTTCTGGGGCTATTGCATGAGTCCCGAGGGAACCCTCCTCGGCCTGGGAAGCCCGGACCCGATCGCCTCCTGGAGCCTGAACTACAACATCGCCTCCTACGGCGACTACGGCCACCACATCGAGACGCTCAACCTCGACTTTCTCAACGTCCTGCCCCTTCCCCCCCGCCATCCGCATATCGACGAACTGGCGCCGGGAGAGTCCCGCGTCTGGACCGTCTTTCTGGCGCCGGTATCCGACTTGGATCACGTCAAGCCGGTTCTCGCCGGATTGATCGACGCCCCCCTGTTCGCCATCGACCGGCTGACCCTGGCGGCCGGCGAAACCGCGGCCATCCATCTCTTTTCCCCGGAAGAGGCCGTCGTCACCCTGGAACGGACGGATGGACAGCGCGCCCGGCTGATCCCTGAAAACGGCGCCTTTTCAGCGGCCTTTACCGAGTCCGATCCGCCCGGCGTTTACACGCTGCG
>CAIKKV010000045.1 GCA_903828035.1 uncultured bacterium | reverse complement strand
GCGCCCGACGGCCACACGCTTCTCATCTATGCCAACAGTTTCTGGCTCATGCCTCTAATGCTGGCCAGTATGCCCTACGATCCCATCAAAGGTTTTACGCCGATCATGCTGGTAGCGTCGGCGCCCAATGTCCTCGTTGTGCACCCCTCTGTGCCTGCCAACAACGTCAAGGAATTTATCGCCTTGGCGAAATCCAAACCGGGGAAACTCAACTATGGTTCTGCCGCAACGGGGACGACCAATCATCTCGCCGCGGAATTATTCAAATCCATGACAGGGACAGATCTCGTGCGTGTCTCCTACAAGGGGATGGCGTCGGCCTTGACCGCATTGGCCTCGGGAGAAGTGGATTGCATGTTCTCCGTTGCAAGCGCGATGACGCAGGTGAAGGCGGGCAGGATGAAGGCGTTGGGCGTGAGCACGCTCAAACCTACCTCGCTGGTGCCCGGTGTGCCCACCATCGCATCGACGGTACCCGGTTATAAGAATATGGCAAACTATATCTTGTTTGCACCGGCGGGCACGCCCGCAGCGATCGTCAAGAAGCTTAACCAAGAAATCAAGAAGGTTCTGGACAAGCCGGATGTAGAAAAAAGGTTCTTAGGCGCCGGCTTGGATCTCGTTGCCAGCACCCCGGAGGAGGCCAGGGATGAAATCCAATCCGAACTGGTCAATATGGGTAAAGTCATCAAGGACGCCAATATTCGCGACGAATAAGACGACCCTCATGACGGGTGCCCTGTTGGATCATAACGGATTGATAGGGCATCATGAAAATCAGACAGTGGAGCGATGATGGAGACGGGCCTTAGAGGAAAAACAGTCCTGATCACCGGGGCAAGTCGTAATATGGGGCGCCTCGTTGCACTGGCTTTTGCCCAAGAAGGTGCGAATCTCGCCCTGTGCACCAGTACGAGGGTAGATGAACTGGACAACGTTGCCAAGGAGGCTCGCGCCATCGGCGTGCGTGTGGTCGCAGAAAAATGCGATGTCACCGACGGCGATGCCGTTTCCCGGTTCGTCAAAATGGCCCGGGAGGAGCTCGGTGGCGTGGATGTGGCGGTCAACATGGCGGGTTACCGCGCCGAGGGCAAGTTCCTCGAAGAGAGCCTTGAGGCCTGGAATCGAACCATCGCGGTCAACTTGACAGGCCCGTTCCACATCTGCCGCAATGTCATTCCGCTCATGAAGGAGCGCCGCTGGGGGCGGATCATCAATGTGTCCGGCATCGCGCCGTTCCTTGGCAGCGGCGCCGCCAAAGCCATGGTCAAACTCGGCATCGTCGGTTTCACCCGCGGCCTTGCCCGTGAGTTCGGTGAATACAACATTACCGCCAACTGCATGGGGCCCGGGGTCATCGAGAGGGGCTACGATCCGCTCGTGACGGAGACACCGCTGCGTTCCGGTCAGCCCCTGCCGAGAAAAGGCAAGCCTGAGGAGGCCGTTTCACTGGCGATCTATCTTGCCAGCGAAAACGCCGGTTTCATCACCGGACAATGCTATCTGGTGAATGGCGGAGCCTATTTCCAGTGATCCCCCCGGCGATCGTCTGCGGCAGAGGATTGGCAAGACCAAACGGTCCTATTACCCGGATGCCGACTGGGGAGGGATCTGTGATGAAAGGGAAGAGGGGTTCATGAAACAAAAAAAAGTCTCCATGGACGTGTCTCCTCTGATGCAGGTGCTTGCGACATACATCGCCAAGGCGCCAGGCAAAAAGTTGCCCAAGCAGGTGCAGGAACATACCAAACACCACATTCTCGATACCCTGGCAGCCATGGTATCGGGATCAAAATTGTTGCCGGGCCTTCAGGCGATTGTGTACGTCAAGACGCTCGGCGGTACCAAGGAGGCCACGGTGGTCGGCTCCCGCGTGTTGACCAATGCCGTCAACGCGGCGCTGGCCAACGGCATGCTTGCCCACGCCGATGAAACGGACGATTCACACTCCCCCTCCTTGACGCATCCCGGTTGCGGTATCGTGTCGGCGGCACTCGCCATGGCCGAACGGGAGCGGCGCGATGGCACGGCATGGCTGCGCGCCGTGGCGCTGGGATATGATATCAGCTCCCGTATGAGCCTTGCACTGGGTTCCGTTGCCTTCAGCCGGGTCGGTCACATGACGCACTGCTTTGGCCCCACCTTCGGCGCCGCCGCAGCGAGTGCGGCGCTGGCCTGCCTGGATTCGAGACAGGTGCGCCATGTGCTTTCCTATGCCGCTCAACAGGCATCCGGACTTTCGAGTTATGCGCGCGACAGGGACCATATCGAAAAGGCATTCGACTTCGGTGGGATGGCCGCTCGCAATGGGGTCACTGCGGCGACCTTGGTGTCAGCGGGATGCACGGCTGTCGATGATGTCTTTTCCGGGGATAGAAATTTTTTCAGTGTGTACGATGAATCGAAGCGAATCGATCGGCCCCCGATGCCTGAGATTCTGGTGCGCGATCTCGGCAAGACTTTCGAGATCGTGAATACAAATATCAAACGGTGGTCCGTAGGCTCGCCGATCCAGGCACCCCTGGATTCGTTGTATGAGCTTATCCGCAACGAGCCTATCCCTTTGGAAGCCATCGAAAAAGTCGTCGTCCGCGTCTACGCAGCGGGTGCAAAAGTGACCAATAACCGCGAGATGCCGAATATCTGCATGCAGCATATGTGTGCATTGATGCTCACCGATGGCATCGTGACCTACGATTCCACCCATGACCAACGGCGGATGAAGGACCCAAGGGTGCTGGCCATGCGCGACCGCATAGAACTGATCGGTGACGACGAGCTGGAAAAACGGCGCCCGGAAAAGCACGGCATCGTGGATATCCTCCTTAAGGACGGGAAGCTCCTGCATCACCATACGCGGGCCGTTCGCGGCACGGTGCAGAACCCCATGACGCGTATCGAGGTGGATGAAAAATGCTTCCACCTCATGGCGCCCGTTTTGGGGAGAAAAAAGGCACGTGCCCTTTGTAACGCTATTTGGAATGTTGAGGAG
>CAIKKV010000044.1 GCA_903828035.1 uncultured bacterium | reverse complement strand
GGACTACGGGCTCGAAGGCGCGGACGAGCAGTCCTACACGACTGATTTCCTGGCCGATAAAACGGTCGATTTCATCCGGGCCCACCAGGACACCCCCTTTTGCTTCGTCCTGAGCATTCCCGATCCCCACACCCCGACTACGGTCAGGGCTCCCTATGACACGATGTATCTCGGGATGCCTGTCGAAAAGCCCAAGACCGCGCCCGCCGATGGCGAGTTCGATGATATGGCCCAGTACTTCGGCATGATCAAGTGCATCGACGACAATGTCGGGAAAATCCTCGAGGCGCTAAGCGCCTCCGGAGTGGCGAAGCGCACGATCGTCGTCTTCACCGCCGACCATGGCAATATGTGCGGCCAGCACGGGCGGACCGGCAAGGGCTTCGCCTTTGAGGACTCCGCCCGGATTCCATTCCTGATCAAGTGCCCAAGCCAGATCAGGCCGCTTACGATCGTCAGCGAGGCGATGAACAGCACCGACTTCAAGCCGACCATCCTGTCGCTGATGGGGATCGCCGACACCGGCGGGAATCACGGTCGCGACCAGTCCGCGCTCCTGAAAGGGGCGGCTCGGACCGCCTCCCCGCGCATCACGTTTTCACGGAATGCCTTCGGGAACTGGCTGATGGCAGCGGATAGCCGGTACAAGCTTATCGTCAACAAACAGTGGGACCCCGAATTTTTCGACACAATCAAGGACTCCTCCGAAACAAAGAATCTCGTTTACGAGGAATCCTCGCACGAGAATATCCGCAGGCTTGCAACGGCCTTGCTGCGCTACTGCGCCCGATGCAAGGAACCGAACGCGGCGGATCCCCGGATATGGGCCTCCATGCAGTGGGCGGCGGCGGAGGAGTGGAGGCCCTATTCGTGGCACCCGCCCCGCTGGGCGTGATTATTCCAATTCCCGGTCCGCCAGCTCTTTTTCGTTCAGGCCCAGGTAATGGCCCAGCTCGTGCAGGAGGGTGATGCGGACTTCGCGGCGGAAGGCAGCTTCACCGTGGTCGGCCTCGTCCCAGATGTTCAGGAGAAAGAGGGTCATGCGGGCGGGCAGCTCAATGTCGCTCTCTTCGGCGAAGGCGGGACCTTCAAACAGGCCCATCGTGTCGGCCTCAACGCCTTCTTCCAGAAGAAAGTCGGCGGGCAGCTCTTCCATGAACACGGTCACGCCGTCGAGCCGTTCGCGCAAGTCGGCGGGCAGCGAATGCCTCAGCCGGCTTAGCTCCGATTCGGCGAGTCGGCTCAGCTTGGTCCAGTCGGCGTCCATGTTAAATCGGATGCAGCAGCAGGCCGGAGCGAAGCTTGGGCTCGAACCAGGTGCTCTTGGGCGGCATGGTCTGGCCGGCGTCGGAAATGGCCATCAGCTGGTCGACCGTGACCGGGTGCATGGAGAAGGCGACGGCGGCCTTGCCTGAGTCGACGAGGCGGACCAGCTCATCGGGGCCGCGGATGCCGCCGATGAACTCAACGCGGGTGCTGGTGCGCGGATCGGCGATGCCCAGCACCGGGGCGAGCAGTCGGTCCTGCAGCACGCTGACATCCAGCGAGGCGAGGGCGTC
>CAIKKV010000043.1 GCA_903828035.1 uncultured bacterium | reverse complement strand
CGCCATGAAGGAGGAAGAGTCACTCCGGGTGCTCCTGGTCGAGGATAACCGCGCCGACGCGGTGCTGCTCCAGGAGATGCTTGTCCGCGCCCAGCCAGGCCATTTCGACATCATCTGGGAGGACCGCCTGGGAAAGGCGAGCGCGCGTCTCGAGGGACAGGCGTTCGACGTGGTCCTGCTCGATTTGTCCCTGCCGGACTCCCAGGGCCTGGCCACGCTCGAGGCGATCCACGGCGTGGCCGTCACCGTTCCCATCGTGGTGGTCACCGGCGCCGAAGATGAAAACTTGGCGCTTCAGGCCATCCGGCAGGGCGCCCAGGACTACCTGGTCAAGGGCACGCTCTCGGCCAGGGGCATGGCCCGGGTGATCCACTATGCCGTCGACCGGCGGCGGGTCGAGGAGAAGCTGCGGGAGTCCCAGCGCCGCGAGATGGCGGCCGTGGCCCTGGCCACCGCCACCCGCACCGCGCAGGACACCATCCGGGCCATGTCCGAAGGGGTGCTCATCCTCGATATGAAGGGGCGGATCCTTTCGGTCAATCCCGCGATGGAGCAGCTGACCGGGATCAACAGCCAGGCCGTGATCGGCCACGGGCTCGCCGAGTTGATGCCCCAGTTCGTGGCGGTCGCGAAACTCGCCTTCATGGAGGACGCCCTGCAGACGGCGCTGGAGGGGCGCCTTCCGGAGCTGCACCCGTTCACGATGCACTCCGTCACGGGCGGCGACGTGTCGGTGATTCCGGCGGCCGCCTTCATCCGGGGCGCGGACGGGGAGGCGGTTTCGCTGGTGGTGACGTTCCGCGACATCACCCTGATCAGGCAGGCGCAGGATGCGGTCGAGTCGAGCGAGAAAAAATACCGGGAGCTGGTGGAGAGCGCGAACAGCATCATCATGCGGCGGCGCCTGGACGGAACCGTCACGTTCATGAACGGGTTCGCCCTGAACTTTTTCGGTTTCAGGGCGGAGGAGATCGTCGGCCGCAACGTGGTGGGCACCATCGTGCCGGAGAAGGATTCCGAGGGGCGGGACCTGGCGGCCATGATCCAGGACATCGGCGCCCGTCCCGAGGCGTACATCAGCAATGAAAACGAGAACATCTGCAAGGATGGCCGGCGGGTCTGGGTGCAGTGGACCAACCGGGCGCTGCTGAATGCCGCGGGGGAGGTGTATGAGGTCCTGTGCGTGGGGGCTGACGCCACCGCCCGCAAGAATGCCGAGGAGGCCAGCCGCCGCTATCAGCTGCGGCTGCGGTCCCTCTCCAACCGGCTCGCGTCCACCGAGGAGGAGGAGCGCCGCCGGATCTCGCGCTACATCCACGATACGGTGATCCAGAGCCTCGCCCTGGCCAACATCAAGATGGGCTCGCTGCGGCAGGGGATCGAAAAGCGCTGCCCGGGCGAGGAGCTGAAAAAGCTGGAGACCGCGCGGGAGCTGATCCAGGAGGGGATCGCCGAATGCCGGCAGCTGATGTCGGACCTGGCGCCGGCCATGCTGTATGAATTGGGGCTTGAGCAGGCCCTGGATGACCTGGTCGAGAAGCTCAGCCGGCAGCACGAGGTCGATATCCGGCTCGAGGGGCGGGGCCCCTATCCGGTCGCGGACATTCCCCTGCGGGGCCTTTTGTTCCAGTCCACGCGCGAGCTGATCGTGAACGCGCTGAAGCATTCCGGCGCGTCCCTGATCCAGGTTTATCTCGAGAGCGACGGGACGACCATGACGGTGACCGTCAAGGACAATGGGAACGGCTTTTCCATGCCCGGCTCCTTCGTCCCCCGGCGCAATGGCGAGGGCGGCTTCGGCTTGTTCAACATCAAGGAGCGCGTGGAGGGCTTGGGCGGGACCTTTTCCGTGACCTCCGAGCCGGGCCAGGGCACCCGGGCCGTGATTACGGCGCCGCTCGGCCAGCCCCCGGCCGCCCGCGCCGGCTAAGGGTTTTCGAGGAGAGTCATGAGGGCTTTACCGGATAGGTTTCCAGACGCTTCTCGCGTAGTGTTCCTCTTGTTGATGGCGACAACAGAGGAAAGGCGAGCCCATGAAGCGGCGCATGACAAACCCGGGCCGGAAGACGAGCCACGCTCCGTTCGACGCGGATGCGGATCCCGTCGCCGCCTTCTGGTTTCACATGGCGAACCAGGCCCGCACGGACTGCCTCCGGAACCTGCATCAGCACCTGGCCTTGCAACGGACGAATTTCCTGGAGTATCGACGCGAGCAGCTGGCCCTGCAGCAGCACGCGTAAACGAGGGAGCCTGAGATGCCCGCATGTGCTGAAACGAGAGGCGCGAACCTGCTTTCACGAGCCGTCAAACCCGAGGAAAAGTCCATGGAAGCCTCCACGCGAGACAAGAAGAGACGTGTTCAGTTCCGGTTATCCGCGCCCCCCGGCGGCGCGGTGTTTGTGGCCGGATCTTTCAACAAGTGGGATCCCCGGGCCACTCCGATGAAGGAGGCGGCCGGCGGCTATGCGGCCACGGTCCTGCTCCTTCCCGGGCGGCACGAGTACAAGTTTGTGGTCAACGGCGACTGGGTGACCGATCCGAAAGGGTTCGAGACCGTGCCCAACGGCGTCGGCTCCCGGAACAGCGTGATGGTGATCTGACGCTCTTTAACATCCCTTACCCCCTCCTCTGGTTTCTTTCCCCCCCTGCGTACTCCGCCAGAGGACGGGGGCCTTTTTCAAGCGAGGCCCTCCATGCTCAACCTGACCGCCTCCACCATACTCACTCCGGATGAAGCCGTCGAGCGGGCGCTGGCCTGCTTCGGGGGCGGGTCCGGAATGAAACTGATCGAGATGGCCGGGCACATTCACGGCCGCCATGGAGCGGTGCAGGTGACGGTGAGGGGCGACCCGGTGGTGGGGCGGGAAAAGTTCGAGCCCCTGGAGCTGCTGCGCTCGATCCATCGCGACATCCGCGATCGCTACGGCCTGCCGGTCGCTCAGTGGCAGCTGCATTTCCACACGCTGCCCGACGAGACCGCCGGCCATATGCTGGTCCGGATCGAGGAGGGCCACCCCGTGGAGGTGGCCTGCGAAAGCCTGTCGCTGGACCAGCTGGCGCGTGACTTCCTGGACGGGCTGCCCCGTCCGGAAGGGCCGTGATTTTCCAAAGATCCGCCGCGGTTAGAAATAGGCGGCCACGCCTTCCGGCAGCGGCGGCACATCCACGGGGATGTTTCCGTTGCGCAGGGAGTAGGCGGCCTGGCAACCCGCGGCCACGCTGAAGCGGGCCGCCAGGGGCGAGGTCTTGATTTTGATGTTTTCGCGCAGGAATCCGATGAACTCCTTCACAATGTTCGGATCGGCGCCGCCGTGGCTGCCGTCGGATTCCGGAATGAAGAACTGCTCGTCGCCGTACGGATTGTAGTGGCCGCGGCGGTTCCAGAGGCGGACCACCATGTGGCCGGGGCCGTCGCCGAAGTTTTCGATCCGGCCTTCCGTTCCGATGATCGTATAGTTCCGCCAGGCGTCGGGCGTGTAGTGGCATTGCTGGTAGGACGCCATCACGCCGTTGTCCAGGTGCATGAGCATCATGCTGAGATCCTCGACGTCGAGGACGGGATTCAGCCCCTTCTGGGAAAGCGGGGGCCAGTTCTTGTCCGACCAGCTCGCATCGCCGCGCTCCGCGGGGCTGTGGCGGTCCTGGATCTGGTTGTAGACGCCCAGGTTTCCCATGGCCACCACGCGGGTTGAAAACCCGCCGCACAGCCAGTGCAGGACGTCGATATCGTGCGCCGCCTTCTGGAGCAGCAGGCTGGTGCTTTTGCTGCGGTCGGCGTGCCAGTCCTTGAAGTAGGCGTCGCACCCGTAGGCGATGAAGTGACGGCACCAGCCGGCCTTGACTTCGCCGATGGCGCCCGAGTCGATCAGGTCCTTCATCTTCTGGACGAAGGACATGTGGCGCATGTTGTGGCCGAGGTAGAGCTTCCGCTTGAGGCGGACCGCCGTTTTCAGGATGCGGTCGCAGCCTTCAATGGTGATGGCCATGGGCTTTTCGAGGTAGATGTCCTTGCCCGCTTCCAGGGCGGCCACGGCATGCTCCTCGTGCAGGAAGTCCGGAGTCGTGACGAAGACCGCGTCCAGCTCCTGGTCGAGGAGGGCGCGGTAATCCGCCGTGGTGAAGCAGTCGGGGCCGTAGGTTTCCTTGAACTTCCTCAAAGCGGGTTCCGAGGTGTCGCAGCCCGCCACCAGGCGCACGCCGTTTTCCGGATGATGGGCCAGCCGGGCCAGCCCGCCCCGGCCGCCGGCGCCGATGACGCCGATTTTCAGTTCCTTGCTCATGGCATTCCTTAATTTCGGGTAAACGCCTACTAAACGCCTTTTTGACCGGAACGTCAAGAGTTGCGATAGGATTAAATGAGCCGGCTCCGGGAGCTCCGGACGCGGGGGACGCCTCGGGAAGGCCATAAAAAAGGAACGTTCCGTATATACATACGGAACGTTCCTTGCGCAAGGGAAGCCAGGTTGTTTACGGCTGCGTTTCCATGCGTTCGCCGGTGTTCTCGATGGCGCTGCCGGCGCTCTTGAGCGCCTCTTTCGTGGTGCTTTCGGTCTTGTGGATGGCCTCGCCGGTGACGTCCACGGCCTTGTCGCCCGCGCTCTTCATTTCGCTGGTCGTCCGGTCCCAGGCGCTCCCGGCGCGGGCGCTCGTGGTGTTGGTGGAGGTGGCGTTCGTGGCGCTTTGCCAGACATTCGTGGTCATGGCTTTCGCGGCGGGTTCCGAGCTGCGCATGTCGGCGGCGCCCATGGCAAGCATAGCTCCCGAGATCACGGTAACGATAATCACTTGGGTCAGTATCTTCATCGGTGGGTCCTTTCTGTTGGCT
>CAIKKV010000042.1 GCA_903828035.1 uncultured bacterium | reverse complement strand
GGGCCTCGGCATCGGCGGCCCCGCCCTGTTCGTCACCCTCCTTCACGTGGTGACCAACGGCATGACCAAGGGCGTGCTCTTCCTCTCCGCCGGCAATATCCACCGGGCCTACGGCAGCAAGAGCACGGAGCACGTGCGGGGCGCCCTCCGCCGCCTGCCCCTCTCCGGCTCGCTCTTCCTCGCGGGCTTCCTGGCCATCACGGGCTCGCCGCCCTTCGGCCCCTTCATCAGCGAGTTCTCCATCCTCAACGGCACGTTCGAGGCCGGCCGGTTCGTGGCGGGCGGGCTCTTCCTCCTCCTGCTCATGGTGGTCTTCCTGGGCATGGGCGGCACGGTCCTGCGGATCGTCCAGGGCCGCGTGCCCGCCGAGGCGCGCGACACGCCCTATCGCGACGGCTGGCTGACCGGCGCCCCCGTGGCGGGGCTGATGGCCCTGGTCCTGCTCCTCGGCCTGTACATTCCCGCCCCGCTGTCGGGGCTGATCCATGAGGCGGTCAACTTCCTGGAGGGCCGGCCATGACCCCGGCTCCCTCCCCACTCGCCTTGATCACCAATGGCCAGGCCATTCCGCTCGGCTCGATCCCCCTGCTGGCGTTCCCCGAGTTCGAGCGGACCCTCCTCGCCGGCGTGGCGGCGGACCAGCGCGTGGCGGCCTTCTTCGCCGCCGCGTCCGACCGCCCCGGGGTGACCCACCTGTACGCGGTCCTCGCCGACGACGCGCAGAACCAGCTCTACGTGGGCCGCGCCGCCGTGGAGGGGGACTCGTTCCCCTCGCTGACGCCGCGCTGCCCGCAGCTCCACCTGTTCGAGCGGGAAATCGCCGAGCAGTTCGGCCTGAAGCCGCTCGGCCATCCCTGGATGAAGCCCGTGCGCTACCGCCGCTCGTGGACGAAGCGGGACGCGTGGGACCGCCCGGCCGGGGAGCCCATCCTGCCCGGCGTGGGCGACTTCTTCCGCGTCGAGGGCGACGAGGTGCACGAGGTCGCCGTCGGCCCCGTGCACGCCGGCATCATCGAGCCGGGCCACTTCCGCTTCCAGTGCCACGGCGAAGAGGTGTTCCACCTTGAAATCGCGCTCGGCTACCAGCATCGCGGCGTGGAGGAAGCCCTCCTCGGAGGGCCCTCCCCCCGGTCGCTCCACTACGCCGAAACCCTCTCGGGCGACGCCACCATCGGCCATGCCACCACCTACTGCCAGGTCCTCGAGGCGCTCTCGGGCTGCCGGAAGCCGGCGCGCGCGCAGGCGCTCAGCGGCATCGCGCTGGAGCTGGAGCGGCTGGCGAACCACGTCGGCGACCTCGGCGCGCTGGCCAACGACATCGGCTTCCTGCCCACCGCCAGCTACTGCGGCCGCATCCGGGGCGATTTCCTGAACATGACCGCGGTGCTGTGCGGCAGCCGGTTCGGCCGCGGCCTCGTCCGCCCCGGCGGCGTGGGCTTCGATGTGGAGCCCGCGCGGGCGGCCGACCTGCTCGCCCGGCTCGAGGCGGCCAAGAAGGACTCCACCGTGGCCATCAACCTGCTGTGGGATGTCCAGTCGGTCCTCGCCCGCCTCGAGGACGCCGGCCCGGTCCCGCGCAAGATCGCCCTCGAGCTCGGCCTCGTGGGCCCCGCGGCCCGCGCCTCGGGCTTGAGCCGGGATGTGCGGCAGGATCAGCCGTCGGGCCTTTTCCGCTTTGCGCATATCCCCGTGGCCACCTGCGAATCCGGCGATGTGTTCGCCCGCGCCTATGTCCGCTGGCTTGAAATCCAGCAATCGCTCGAGTTCATCAAGGACCAGCTCCACGCCCTGCCCGGCGGCGCGGTCCTCTCCCCGATCGCCGCGCCGGCTCCCGAAAAGCTGGCCGTGGCCCTGAACGAAGGCTGGCGCGGCGAGATCTGCCATGTGGCGATCACCGACGCCCACGGCCGCTTCAGCCGCTACAAGGTCGTGGACCCCTCGTTCCACAACTGGATGGGGCTGGCCTACGCGCTGCGCAATCAGGAGATCTCCGATTTCCCGATCTGCAACAAGAGTTTCAGCCTGTCCTACTGCGGACACGACCTTTAGGAATCCGCCATGTTCAAAATCCTGCTCGCCCGTCTGCAACAGAAACACCGGACCCTCCGCTATCCGGACGGCCCGCCGCCCCCCCTGCCGGACCGGTTCCGCGGCCGCCCGGTGATCGACGCCACGCTCTGCCCGGCCGGCTGCCGCGCCTGCGCGGACGCGTGCCCGACCGGGTCGATCCGGGCGGAAAGGCCGATGGCCGTCGACCTGGGCAAATGCCTCTTCTGCACGGATTGCCAGGCGGCCTGCCCCAAAAAAGCCATCACCTACGGAGCCGACTACCGGCTGTCCGTCCGCAAGCGCGAGGACCTCATCCTCACGCAGGACCAGCAGGCCCTCAAGCGGGCGGCGGCGCTGGACGTGAAAATGAAAAAGCTCTTCGGCCGCTCTTTGAAATTCCGCCAGGTCAGCGCCGGCGGCTGCAACGCCTGCGAAGCCGACACCAACGTGCTAAGCACGGTGGGCTGGGACCTGGCCCGGTTCGGGATCCAGTTTGTCGCCTCGCCCCGTCATGCCGACGGCCTGCTGATCACCGGCCCCGTGACGCTCAACATGGAGCTGGCGCTGAAGAAAACCTACGACGCCGTGGCGTCGCCTAAGCTCGTCGTCGCCGTGGGCTCCTGCGCGATCGCGGGCGGCCCTTACCGGGATCACGACCAGGTCCGCAACGGGGCCGACGCCCTCGTGCCGGTGGACCTGTACATCCCCGGCTGCCCGCCCCACCCGCTCACCATCCTCGACGGGCTCCTGCGCCTGCTCGGGCGTATTTCCTGAAATTAATGGCTCGCCTCAGCTGTAAGCCAATAATGATATGCCCAATTTAGTCGGGCGATTCTTCGGAACCCCCTCGAGCGCCGCCCGAGCGTGCTCGGAGAGCCGCGGGAACGCGATGGCGAAGGGGTTGCGGCGGTTCGATCAGCGGAAACAAACGAGCGGTTTTCGAGGCTCAGCCGGGTGACGGCGATGGGACGTGGCCTTGCGGGCCCGGCCCATCCAACCGGAGCCCCTCAGCGCGGAAAAGCGCCCGCCAGATTCCGGCCGGAACGCCGAACCCAGCACAACCGACAACGGAACCTGCGACCATACGCTATTCGGCGTCGCAGCGCTCCGCCCTCCGCGCTTAGCGGTGAAAACCGCTAGGAAGTCTTAATGTATAAAACGGGGACGGGCCCGCAGGAGACGGAAGCACCATCCGGCTCCACCGCCAGGCCGCTGCCCGATGGAATCCCATAGCCGCGGGCGCCCGCAGGCGAAAGGGACACCAGCATTTTCAACTCCTCCCAGCCGGAATCCTCGTCATGGGTGTCGCAGCTGAAGGGCGCCAGCCCGAGGCAGTCAAAAGGCTCCGCCGTCGAGTCATCCTCGGGATCCTTCCACCGGATCCACGTCTGCCCCAGCATGATGCTTCCGGCCGAAAGGCCCATGAAGGGCTTTCCCTTTTTAAACAGGGCCTTTAGCGGCCGAACCGCCCCGCAAGCCTTGAGCACCCGCATGCCCTCTTCCACATCCCCGCCGCTCACGAAAACCAGGTCGGCCTGTTCCAGCAACCGCTTCGCGGAAGCATCGATGCTTCGGCGGCCCGCCAGCGGGACCAACTCCACAACCCCGGCGCCCGCCGCAACCAGCATGCCCTTCATCCGCTTGAAAAAGCCGGGGTCATCCGCGTGGGCCGCCCCAATGTAGGCCACGCGGGGCTGGCTGCAATCCAACCTCTCCAGCATGAACTCCAAAACAGTATCGGTTCCGCCGCGCCCGCGGCCGCCGGCCACCAGAAACAGGCGGCCGTTTGATTTTCCGTTTTCACGGGTCATGCGGATAGCCCTCCCGGCGGCACATGGCGCGAATCCCAGAATGTGCGGGGATTCACGGGAATCAACGGCTTGCATAGCCGGCACTTTCCCGGCAGATCCGGCGGTAGGGCATCGACCCGTTCCACTTGGAGCCGCGCCCCGCTTCCATACAAGGAGGCCAAGGCCGGATGGACCTGGGCGGAAATCCGCGTTTCATTCGAATCCGAAGAGGCAAACTTGAGCAAATAATCCAGTTCTGAAACTTGAAGCAGCTGATAGTCCTCGATGCCCGGCACGGCGCCGATGAGGCCGTCGACGCTGTTCTGTGTCACGGCGCGGCCGTCTGTCGTCAGGGTGAGATTCACGCCGCGGCCCTCGATCGACGACAGGGTCAGCCCCTCCCGCCGGCCGCATGGGCAAGGCTCCGCCGCAAGCTTCACCACATCGCCGATATCAAATCGCAGCAGCACGCGCCAGGGATTGTGGAAGGTCGTCACCAGGATGGAGCCCATCCCGGGCCCGCCATGATGCGGAGCGAAGGGGATGAAATCGACATGGCAGTAGTCCGTGTTCTGATGAAGCCGGCCGCATTCGCATTCCATGAAGACATAGCCCGCCTCGGTCGCCCCGTAAGAGCTGGCGATCGGTGAATCGAATACCGCCAGGATCTGCCGCCTGTGCAGCACGGATGGGTTCTCGAACGTCAGGACAATCAGGCCCGGCGAAAACACCTTGCGCTTCGCCCGCGCCGCATAGCGGCACAGGTGGGCCAGGTAAGAGGGATTGGCCTCCAGGACGGCAGGCTTGAACTCATTGAGCTCCGCGATCATGCGGTCCATATGGGCTGCGGTCCACTCGCACGGATTCACGCGCTCATTCAGGAAAAGGAACCGGCCGAGCGTTCTCTTGGTCCGATCCAGATAGGCGTCTTCGCTGACGAAGCCCACGCACAGGGGGCTGGCGAGAATGGCCTCGGGGTGGACCCGGTCGCACACGCGCCGGGCATGCGCATTGAGCTGCCAGGAGGCCGCCTCCGAAGCGTTCCACCAGGACTGGCACCACACGTTGCTGACCCGGTCGCCCGTGCTTCCGCTGGTATGAACGAGCTCCACCTCGCCGCGGGCGAGAGCCGCTTCGAGATCATGCACCGGATTAACGAAGCCGGCCGGACCCTGCTCCCGCATAAACGCCTTGTCGACGAGCGGAAGTGCCGCCAGCCGGGCCACGGGATCGGCCCCGCCCGGATCATAGGCCGCCCATTTCCGGTATGCCGGAACTTTGCTGAGCGCGCAGTCCGTAACGTCCTTTAGCAAGGAAAGATACAGGTCGGGCGCGCAAGGAGGGATCGCGGTTTTCACGGGGGCCAGTATACACTTATCCCCAAGCGACATCCATACCTGCTTACCCCGGTAAACGCTAACGCCTTCGAGCGAAAACTGTTGTTTTGCCTGATTCCGCCAAGAAGCGACAGGACAAACTCGTCAACGTCCCGCTCTATGCCATTGGCACCCTGCCTCGCTTGACCGACCTCACCGGGTTGCTCTGATCTGCGGGACCGACCCCTCTATCGTTCGGGAGTCGATAACAGAACCCCATGAATAGCCTCGCAGAGAATGGCTTCCGCCTTGCCGGAAACAAATGCATCGGAGGGTTCGTAGCCCCCTTCGGCAAACGACCGTTCGAGTGTGATGTATCCCGGGCCCAGATCCCCGTAACTGGCGACCGCCACAAACGCATCGGGTCGTTCCTTCTGCGCGGCCAACTGGTACTCAATAAACGCTTCACCGGGGAGATTTAGAATACAAATCCCGGGTCCCATCTGCAGACAGGTTACCGGGATCGGCAAATCTTTCCGTTTGAGATAACTGAGCATCAAGGCCGCTTGACTGCGCGGAATCGAATTGCCGCCCGGAGCGCGAATCCGCTCACGCAGCCCGACCTCGGTCATGTCTTCCCGGGGCGGTAAAACCACAGGTTGAACTCGCCACATCCACTTCGAAAGCGGTTCCCGCCTCATGCTCTCCTCGGAAGCCACCATCGCCCGATACACCCGTTCGGTCAGCACGGCCCGGTTGGCCGGACTGCCGTCGTTGTACTTGCCGGCCGTTACGTTTCCTGCACAACCCGTGAAATATATGTGAGGAACACCCCCGTCTTCCTGCTGGCGCCGATTGCGCGCCAGCCCCACGAAATCCGGAGTAACCAGTCCATCGCCATCAAAGCTTGTGGGATGCACGGCATAGTAATGAAGAACCGCCAGTTTCTTGTCGCCGTCCCAGAACGCAATCGTCTTGAGGAACGGATCGATGAGCCCTTCCGGTTCGGCGCGAACCGCGGGATCCGTGATCTTTGTCCAGCGGATCGCCTTCACCCGGCCATCGCTCCCCATCACACGGCGCGTCGAGGCGACTTGCTCCACGCGCGACTGACCAGCGCCAACGTGCGTGCAAGGCCGACTGGCCTTCAGGGCTCCCCGAACCGCTTCGGCGACTGTGTCCCGAGCACTCTCGCACCAGGGACCGGTCATGATGACATTGGCGAATCCGGATTCGTCCAGCAGGTCCTGCGCCTCACGGTCAGGCCACGGCGTATTGTGGGCGTGCGTGCACTGAACGGCCACACGGTCCGGATCCGTCCCCGCCGCCGTCGCGAGAGCCTGCCGCCAGCGCAGGTGCTCACGGTTGCTGAGCTCAGCCCAATCCAGCGCGCAGAGGACAACCGGCTTCTGGTCCCCGGTCAGGACGATTCCTTTAGCGGACAGGCGATCGGTGATTCCTCTCGCCGGCGCATACCACCCGGCACAAAGCGGGTGACCGAGCGGCGGTGTAATGTCAGACTCAAAACTGCTGATGGATATCATGCTTGTCCTATTTTAAGCATAAACGCCAGCCTGATCGTGCCGCGATTTTTCGGACACCTGGAGAAAAGTAATCTACCCTGTTTTATGCACTGATTGGCGTTCGTAGTCAAGCGGTTGCACCGCAAGCTTGAGGTGTCAGACCTCACAATAGAGAATAAAGCTTATCGATTTCGCCGTTTGTTTCCCATAGGCCAATGCCTTTCTTCTGCTATACTGAAAGGTCCATGCCCGAAACCTTCCAATTCAAGCCGCTGACCTTGCGGGGCGTCACGTTCGATCCGCCGCTCTTCTGCGCGCCCATGGCCAACCTCACGCACAGCGCCTGGCGGCGGCTGATGGCGGACTATGGCGGCTGCGGCGCGGTCTTCTCGGAAATGCTCTCCGCCCGCATGATGCTCCATGAAGACGTGGCCACCTCCCCCTGGCTCAAGCGCCGCCCCGGCGACGGGAAAATCATCTATCAACTGCTGGTCAGCGACCCCGGACGCCTCTCCACCATCCTCGAGCGGCTGGCCGCCATTCAGCCCGACGGGCTCGACCTCAACTGCGCCTGCGGGGCCCCCCTGATCACCCAGCGCGGCGGCGGGGCGTACCTGGCGGATGACCCTGACCGGCTCCGGGCGATTCTCCGTGTCATGCGGCAGGAGTTCGCCGGGCCGCTGACCGTCAAAATCCGGCTTGGCCGCGAACGCGACGGCTGGTGGGACCGCCTGGTTGAGCGCATCCGGCTGATGGAAGGGGAAGGCGTGGACGGCGTGATTCTTCACCCGCGCTTTCACGAGGACAAGTTCCGCCGGCGGGCGCGCCATGAAGTCTATGGCGAGCTGGCGGCCGTCACCCGACTGCCGATCATTGCCAACGGCGATATTTCCGGACTAGATTATGTGACGGCGAACGCCGAGCTGTTTGCGCCGGTTTCCGGCCTGATGGTCGGCCGCCTGGCCGCGGCGCAGCCCTGGCTTTTCGGGCGCTGGAAAAATCCGGCTCTGACGGTCGATCACACCGAGCTGGCGAACCGGCTGTGCGGCTACCTGGCCGACGATTTCACGCCCGACAAGGCCATGCGCCGCCTGAAGGTGTGGGTCCCTTACTTCGCCTGCAACTATGTCTTCGGGCACACGCTTTTCAAGGCGGTCCAGCAGGCGCCCGACTGGGAGCGCGCGGTCCTCTGCCTTCAAAGCTTCCTGGCCGCCAATCCCGAGCGCCTGGATCCCATCTCCGTCAGCGGGTTATAGCCCCCCGCTCCCCAGTCGAACTGTCCCTAATCGTAATCATACTCTTAATCGAAATCTGAGCCTGGTGATGGGTCATCCCACAGGTCAACTTCTACTTCCGCAGCACGGCCGCATACGGGCGACCCGGAATCAGCTTCTTCCCATCGCTGAAACCTTCAGGCCGGCCGGCCAGTTCCTTGACGAGTCGCGCGCGCCAGAAGGCCACGCGCTCGAGGCACGCCGCATCGCGCACGGCATCGTGCTCCTCCTGCGGATCCACGACCAGGTCGAAAAACTGCTCGCGGCCGTCTTCGACGAACCAGATGTACTTCTCCCGGCCGTCCGTCAGCGTCTGGTGCTTCGGCGCATGCTCGATCGTCACATACGGCCGGTCCCACGTCGGCGCCTGTCCCCTCATCAGAGGCAACAGGTTGCGCCCTTCCACGGACGGGGGAATCGGCACTCCAACCATGTCCAGGAGGGTCGGCATGACATCCTCCAGGCAGGCTGCCTGGTCCACCACGGTTCGCGGCTTGATGGACGCGTCGCACTGATCCCGGATCAGGAGCGGGATGCGGGCGGAGGGCTCGTAGGGAACTATCTTCCTGAACAAATAATGATCGCCCAGCATCTCCCCGTGGTCCGAGGTGAACACGACGATCGTATCGGGCGCCGTCCGCGGGACGCCTGCCACCGGGTTGAGCAGGCGCCGGATCTGGTCATCCACGTGGTTGATCAGCCCGTAATATCCGGCCCGGGCGCAGAGCAGCCGCTCCCCCTCAAGCCGGACGGAGGAGGACATGACCTCATCCCCCAGCCCGCCGCCGGCCGGAGGCACGGCCCAATCGCCAATGACCGGATCCGGCACGCCCGTGCGCAGATAGCGCTCGAAGTAAAAGGCGGGCGGCTGCAGCGGAGGGTGCGGCGCCAAAAACGAGACGGTCAGGAAAAAGGGACAGGAGGGATCGCGCTTCTCCAGGAACTCAAGCGCCTCATCCACCACCCAATTCGTGTGGTGGAACCGCTCCTCGAGGTGGAACGGGCGCGCGGTCCAGTCGTTGTGCATCACCCCGCCGCCGTGCCAGGGATCGGGGCTGGCCAGCCCCTGCCGCGCAAGGAAGCGGTCGTACGCGCTGTTCTTTTCCAGGTGGCTGTGGGTCGTCATCTGGTCATAGCCGAACCGCTTGCGCACCGGATGCTGATGCATGCACCGCCCCACCAGCGCCGTGTGGTAGCCGGCGGCCTTCAGGACGCCGGGCAGGGTGGCGGGCGGATTCCACTCGTGGCTCTCCGCATAGCCGACCATGCCGTGCGACCGGGGAAACTGGCCCGACAGCAGGCTGCGGCGGGCGGCGATGCAGGAGGGGCACGATGAATACGCGTGCGAAAACCGGACGCCCGCCCCCGCGATGGCGTCCATGTTGGGCGTCTGCAGAACGGGATGCCCCTCGATGGAAAGGGCGTCGCCCCGCTGCTGGTCGGTCATGATCAGCAGAATATTCGGCCTTCTCGTCGAGCTCATAGCGCCTCCCGCGGCTCCCCCATTACGTTCGGACCGCTCCAAACGTACTATCAACGGGAACAACAGTCAACGCTTGCGATTCTTCACTTCCCCGGGCTGGCGCGCAACCCGTCGGCGTAGTCGCGCAGGGCGATGACCGTGCCGCTCTTCCGGGACTCCTCGGCCGCGAAGACGAGCAGATGCCCGTCGAAGGATTTCTGGATCGGAGTCACCAGGATGGACCTGTCGCCCGACTCGATGGCGCCGACAAAGTTGTCCATGATGGCGCGATCCCCGCCGCCGTGGGTCCCCCGGCTGTTCACGACCAGGCTTTCGCGGAAGAGCGGCTCGAAGGAATGCACCTTGATGTCGCCGCTGACGCCATCGTAGTCGATCTCGCCGTTGGTCATGCTGATCTTGGTCATCCGCCGCTCCACGCCGTTATGCCCGCACATGGTGAAGGAGGCGTGGATGTCGCCCTCGAATTCGATCTGGACCGTCTGGTGGTCCACCACATCGTTATCGGTCTGGAACACGCATTTTCCGTAGCGGTTCTTCATCAGCAGTTCGCGCAGCTGATCCTTGCTCGTGACCACGCCCATCTGGCGGAGAAAGGCCGGATCGGTATCCTCCTCGAAGTAGAGCTTCAGCACGTGGTACGGGCAGGTGTGATAATGGGGACAGCCCTCCAGGCAGAACGGCGGGGCGCCGGCCGGACAGTTCGCCTTCTTGAAATAGGTCAAGGCGCCGAACGAGGCCACCCGGCGCGCCTTCTTGCCGATCAGGTAGCTCAGGAAGTCCATGTCGTGGCACGACTTGGCCAGCAGCATGGGCGCCAGCCGTGAATGGTTGAAAACCCCGCGCACATAGGAATGGGCCATATGCGAATAGGAGAGGTTCTCGCTATGCTGGACG
Organism: uncultured bacterium; assembly: GCA_903828035.1. Next base: position 5,456 of record CAIKKV010000042.1, on the reverse strand, counting down.
CAGACGATGTCGCCATAGCGGCCCGAGTCGACCAGGTTTTTGATCGTCCGGAAGAGCGGCACCAACCGCATCTGGTGGCAGACGATCAGAATGCCGGGGTAGTCCCTGGTCGCGTCATGGAGGCGCACGAGATCAGCCGCGTTCGTGCAAAGCGGCTTTTCAACCAGGATGTGATACGAGCGCTCCATCGCCTTCAGAATGGGCGGAATGCGCTCGTCTTCGAGCGTGGCAATGACGACGCCTTCGATGTCCTTCAGCCCCGCCCGGAAGAAGTCCTCATAAGTCGTGAACCGCCGCGATTCCGGAATCCGGTGCTGGGCGGAAAAATGGTCCCGCTTGATCCGGTCCGGCTCCACCACGGCGGTAAAGGCCGCGCGGTGGGGCATGTCCAGGGCGTACTTTCCGAAAATGCCCTGGCCGCGATTTCCGGCCCCGATCAAGGCCAGCTGAATCTGCCTGTTCATGGCTTGATCCCCTCGACGGGCGCCAGGGCCACATCCACCTGGCCGCGCACCATGGTTGTGTACACGACCCAGCTATCCCTGGGCGAGAAATGAGGATGCGGATCCAGGTGGTACAAGTCCCTCGGACAATAGGGAGGCTCCAGCCGATAGAGCTCCTGTGAAACGGGAGGCGGCGGCATGGCCGAGACGATCGCCCGCTCGGTTCCCTTCCGGCGGTCGTAAAACAGGATTTCCACCGGCTGGGTCGACCACTTGTAGGGATTCTCGTCGGCGCACCAATACTGCCTGTCCGAGGAGCAGTGGGCGTGGCAAATCCCGCGCTTCCAAACGTGCTTCGTTTCAAGCGAATAGGGATCGCATTCGTAAGTGCCCTTTTTGTAGTCGACCCAGCAAACCAATCCGTCCTTGGACCACCACTCATGCGTCGCGTTTGAATTGTGATCGTACCAGTCCTTCGGCCGCACGGGCTCATACCGCGTTTGATCGATGTCCATGAGCCAGAGCCGGTGATCGAGATAAAACCGCTGACCGGAAACCTTGTCGTTCCAGTGATCCCGGGGAATCAAAAACAGCTTGGGGTCGGTGGGCGAGAATTGCGCGTGATCATGGTGAACGGAAAACTCCCTCAGCACTTTCACGGCCCCGGTTTGCACGTCCCCAAGGCCCACCCACCAGAAGTTTCCGAGCTCGCCATCCAGCAGGAAATATTTGCCGTCCGCGGACAGGCTCAGATGCGTGGCCAGTCTTCCCAAATGGCGATACCGCACATACTCTCTCGGCAGCGTGCAGACCACCTTGACGGTCCCGTCCCAGGACACTTTATAAACGCTGTTGGCCATGCAAAAATAGGCGGCATTCCCTTCGGGCGCCACCAGGGGCGAAGTCGGCAAAAAGCCGGCCTGCGGGAAATGCCGGATCATGGGAGTGGCCGGATCCAGGCACACGCACCCCAGCGTCGGATGCCGGTTGGGCGGAAACGACGCGTAAAACCACAGCCAGCGCTCATCCGCGGAGACGCTTGAATTGGTGAAATAGAAAGCCTGTTGCAACGGGGCAACCCGCTCCATGAGGATGTAGCTGATCACGCCGGACTTTGGATCCACCCATCGCTCAAAATAGGGATGTTTACTCAAATCAAACATGAAGTCTTCTCCTTGTTAATCCGTATACAATGCGCAGGGGCGCCACAGCCCGCCGGCTCCACAGGAGTCGTAGCCGCGTATGGCGATCACGTTGTCGTCCCCCGGCTTTAAAAGCGGGGTCACCTCAAAGACGAATGAACTCTTCCAATCATCGGGCGTCTTCATTTCCCGCGAACAGGCGAGCTGCCCGTTCAGGTAGATGTCCCCGGCGTCGTCGAGCGAGCCGATGCGCAGGAAGATCCGCTTGCCCGCCGGGAACGTGGCCGCCTTGAACTTCAATCGGTGCCAGAAGCGGCCCCCAATATCCACATACCCCTGCGCCTCGAAGACGTTCCATGTGGAGAGGGACTGCCAGCCCTTACTGTCGTCAAAGCCGACTTCCTTCCACCCCTCGGCCAGACCCTTTTCGTCATAGTCGATCTTGAATCGCCACACTTCGGGAAGGAATACCAGATTCGGTATGCTGGCGGGAACGGTGTCCGCGGCAAACAGCTCTTGAAGGCGTGCTTTCTCGTCCTTCAGTTCCTCCCGCCCTTTCGCCGCCGCGACGGGGGCGATTACTATTTTCCCGATCTTCTGAATGGCGACCAATGTGCGGGGAGAACAAGTCGCCTGCAGCGTGCTTGTCTTCCAAAACGTCTCGATCGCCGCCAATTGTATACCCACGGCGGCAATGGCTTCAGGCGCCCTCGAATTGAGCGCTTCGCAATAACGCCGATATATAACAGCCGTCCGCGAAAACATCTCAAATGTGTCACGGAACGCCTCCAGCCTTTTCTTTTCCTTTCCGCCAACCAGGGGCAGGGCGGCGTCCAACTTCTGGCGGCCCTCCGCGATCAAGGCGTCGGACATGATCGCCTGGGTGTCCGGCAGGCCCCCATAGACCATCCGGGGAAGTGTCGCGGTATTCGCGTCCATCTTTCCGAGCAGCTCGAGCACAACCGCTCCCGCCTTTCCATAATACGAATCGCAATATTCCGCCAACCGCGACCGGGGACCCTGGTCGCTGTTCCAGGTGTATTGCGCCAGCGACCAGAGGAAGGGCCAGATCTGTTCGTTCCGAGTCATGACCTCGAGATGATAGTATTTCACACCGCGCGCCTTGTACGCGGTGGGGGCATCGAGGAGGCTGAATGTCAGCGGGGTCCCCAGCCAGGTGGTGTAATCGTAAATCCGCCGCGTATCGGCTCCCGCCGCGGAGGTCGCATCAACATTCTCGATATGATTCCGGGTAAACGGATAAGAAGCCGAATCCCCGTGCTCATGGCTCAGGGCAATGGTCCGGCAACCCATCGCGACGATATTGGATTCAAGATGCACATCGGCTGGAGGGCGGGTGAGCTCGAAATAGGGCGCATACAACCCGATGCACTTCCCCGGCATCCGCTCATTCAAGCCCTTGGCCACGCGGTTATAATAGGCCCACACCAACCGGTCCTTGCTGTTCGGTTCGGCGCCGGCAACCTTTGCACACGCCTCGCATTCACAGATTCCGATCGCGTCCGACAACCCCATGGGGAAGCTGTCCTGCAGTTCATCCAGGTCGGTGTTCCGCTCCGCTTTGGTCCGTTCGATTTTCTTGAAATAGTCCACGGCGCTGTTGATCGCCTGCTGGATGTTCTTCTCATTTGTAAAACAGATTTGAGCGCCTTTCTCCTTCCGCTCCTTTTGGCCTCCGGGAGCGCTTACCAAGGCGAAACGTTCGGGCTCCTTCTTGAAATCAACACCGAGAAGAGCCGCGCTGAGAATCCCATGCCCGCTTCCCTGAGGAACCGTGTTGAAGTCAAACCCGTGTCCCGAATGAATGGAGCGCTGGAACATCAGGCGATTGCGCAGCAGCCACAGATCGTACTCGCGATGCGTCACGTTCCGGTACCGGACCGGGTCCGAACAATCAAAATGGGTGCTCTCCGTTCCGGAGAAATCCATCCCCCTCACGAAAAACGAGGGGCTATGAGACGACTTCCGGTTGCGAATCGCAATGGCGTTCAAGGCCGGGACATTTTCGCCGATGTCTCCCGGGCTAAACCATCTGACGCCCAGCTCATTCAAATACTGATAGACGCCATAGAGAACCGCCATCTCCGTATTGCCGGCAATCGTAACCCCCCTGAACGACCCGGCGTCGCTGGATTTGATGGATTCCTCGATCCTGAACGCCTGCGCCGATTCCTTCCCCTCCCACTCCGCCCTGTCTCGCACCGCGAGCTGGATGTCGACATCATTCCGGTGGCGCTTGTCCGGGTCGCGGTAGGCCAGGGCCAGCTCAACGCCGGTCATTTTTTGCACATAGCCCCGCAGCTCCTCCGCCGCCAGCAGCAGGGGCCGGCCGCACGTTGCCGGGACAAACAGCTGCCCCTGCGCCTTCCCGTCCTTGACCAACCACGCCTCGGCCGCCGGGGCCGGAGCGGCGAAAGCCGAGCTCGCATGGGAAAGCAACACGAGGAATGCGATTCTTAAAACATAACCATTCATGATCGTCCTTTGATGAGTGTGTCGAAAATCCGCTATGCCTTTGACCGGGTCAGCTTTCCCTGGTCCAACATCGAAAGCGCCTTCGTCAGCATTTCCACATGCGTGGGACAGGTCAGCAGGTTTTCTGTCCGCCTCGCGAAATCCTTGTTTTCCGGATCGTTGAATCGGACCGAAAAACCATCCAGGATCCTCCGGTACTCCGTTTCCCACCGGAACCGGACGTTTTCCTCCCAGGCCTGTTCGAAGCGGGCCTTGTCGGTGATGTTCTTTGACAACACGGCCAGCTTCTTTGAAAAATCAGCCCGTTCGTCGCCGTCCAGCAGCTCGACAACGCCCTGCTCGTTCTGCCTGTATGGAATGAACTCCACCTTCTTGATAGCGTGAGGGGAAACGGACAGTCGAACCAGGAATCCCGTATCGGTATCCTTGTAAGCGGACACATAGGGGCTATCGAAAAGCAAGTTTCCGAGGCTGTAGGCGATCAGGGCGCCCTTGTAGCGCTCAATCCCCTGCACAACGTGGGGATGGTGGGCAATCACGGCATCCGCCCCGGCGTCAATCAGGCTCCGGCACGCGGCGCGCATCCGGGGGGATGGCGTGTGCGTGAACTCGTGGCCCGCGTGAAGGTAGACCACCAGGAAATCGAACGCGTCGCGCATCTCGCGGACTCGTTCCGCATCCGCCTCGGGACGGAACCAGGAGGAGCCAGCGGAAGTGGCCGAGGCCACGTTGAGCTCTTTCTCAGCCAAGGCCCAGAGCCCGATCCGGAGCCCCTTGACCTTCACGGACAGGGGCTTTTGCGCAACGCCCAGATTCCGGCCCGCTCCCGTTGCCAGGATTCCGTTCTTTTTCAAGTTCTGAAGAGTCTGCGACACCCCCTCCTCGCGGAAATCACGGATGTGATTGTTGGCCAGCCCCGCCACATCGATCCCGTACTCCCTCATGGAGGCGGCGATCCGGGGATCGGCCCTCAGGCCGGAGCCGCTCTTGCTGTCCGCCGGAAGCCCGCGCCGGCATAGCGGCGCCTCCAGGTTGACCACCGCCAGGTCGCTCTTCTGAAACAGCTCCGCCACCGGATCGGCAAAGGTCGGGTCGTGATTGAGCATGCGCTTTTCACAACGGCCGATGGGGCAGAAATCGCCGCCGAAAAGCAGAGTGACGTCTGATGGTTTTTTTTGTCTCATCTATTCCCGCCGACTGGATTCGACAACCCTGAACTCTTCAATAATCACGTAGTAGCATGTCAATTGAGCGGACACCGCGCCGGCGGGCATTTTGAATGTGCTCACCGCGCCTTTCTCGCTGACTCCATACTTGATCGTCTTGAACGGCTTGTCGCTTTGCGCATTGTAGCATTGAAGATAAATAAAGGCCT
>CAIKKV010000041.1 GCA_903828035.1 uncultured bacterium | reverse complement strand
GGCAACCTGGCCGGCCACCTCCTGACGCTCCGGCAGGGCCTGCTCGAGCTCCCCGGCCAGCCCGTGCTCGGCCCGCACTTCTTCGCCGGGCTCGCCGACACCCTCCGGCTCCTGGAGGCCAGCGTCGAGCCCGGCGGCCGCAAGCCGATCGGGGAGGCCATCGCCGAGCTCACCGCCGCCGCTCCCGCCTTCCTTTCCCTCCAGGGCGCCCGCGACACCCTCGGCCGCCTGGCCCGGGCCGCGGACGCCCTTCTCCACCGCCTGGAGCAAACAGGGCCCGACTCCGACGCCCTTCACTGGGCGCGGGGCCTGGCGGAGCAGTGCCGCGACGGCCTCGCCGAACTGGCCGCCGGAAACGTCGGCTCCGCCCCCGGCGGCGACCGCATCCCCACCCTGCGCGAGGCGGCCGAGGCCAACCGGCCCGCCCAGGACCGGCTCGAGGCCCTGGAGAACCTGCTCCACCAGGCCTTCGACTTCGCCCAGATCGACTACGGCTTCCTGTTCGACCCCGGCCGCAAGCTGCTGGCCATCGGCTACAACACCGATGAGCGCCGGCGCGACTCGGGCTTCTACGACCTGCTGGCCTCCGAGGCCCGCTTCGGCGCCTTCGTGGCCATCGCCCAGGGCCACCTGCCCCAGGAAAGCTGGTTCGCCATGGGCCGCCTCGTCGCCTCGGCCGGCGGCGAATCCGTCCTCCTCTCCTGGAGCGGCTCGATGTTCGAATACCTGATGCCCCTGCTCGTCATGCCGACCTACGACAACACGCTGCTCGACCAGACCTGCCGCTCCGCCGTGAGCCGCCAGATCGCCTACGGCCGCTCGCACGGGCGGCCCTGGGGCATTTCCGAATCGGGGTACAACGCGGTCGACGTGCACCTCGCCTACCAGTACCGCGCCTTCGGCCTGCCCGGGCTGGGCCTGCAGCGCGGGCTGGTCGACGATTACGTGATCGCCCCCTACGCGGCCGCGCTGGCGCTGATCGTGGCGCCCGAGAGCGCCGTGGCCAACCTGCAGCGCCTCGCGGCGGAGGGCTTCCAGGGGCGATTCGGCTTCTTCGAGGCCGTCGACTACACCCCCTCCCGCCTCCCCCGCGGCCAGTCCCGGGTCATCATCCGCTCCTTCATGGCCCACCACCAGGCCATGAGCCTGCTGGCCTTCAGCCACCTGCTGCACGGCCGCCCGATGCAGCGCCGCTTCGAGGCGGAGCCCGCCTTCCAGGCCACCACCCTGCTCCTGCACGAGCGGGTCCCCCTCACGGCCACCCCCTACCTCCACACGGCGGAGCTCGCGCCCCCGACCCCCGCCGGGGGCGCGGAGCCCGCCATCCGGTTCTTCAGCACCCCCCAGACGCCCGCCCCCGAGGTGCACCTCCTGTCCAACGGCCGCTACCACGTCATGGTCACCCAGGCCGGCGGCGGCTTCAGCCGCTGGAAAAACCTCGATGTCACCCGCTGGCGCGAGGACGCGGTCTGCGATCCCTGGGGCACCTTCTGCTACATCCGCGACACCGCCTCGGGCCGCTTCTGGTCCGCCGCCCACCAGCCCACCCTCAAGCACACCGAAAACTACGAGGCCATCTTCCTCGAGTCCCGCGCCGAGTTCCGCTGCCGCCACCACGACCTGCTCGCCCACACCGAGATCGCCGTCTCGCCCGAGGACGACATCGAGCTGCGCCGCCTGACGCTCACCAACCGCGCCCGCACCGCCCGCTCCTTCGAGCTGACCAGCTACGCCGAAGTCGTCCTCGCCCCGCCCGCCGCCGACGCGCTCCACCCCGGCTTCGGCAACCTGTTCGTGCAAACCGAGATCCTGCCCGCCCTGCAGGCGATCCTCTGCTCGCGCCGCCCGCGCGCGAAGGACGAGGCCGCGCCCTGGATGTTCCACCTGATGGTGGTGCACGGCCCGCCGTCGGACGAGGTGTCCTACGAAACCGACCGCGCCCGCTTCGTCGGCCGCGGCCGCTCGCCCGCCGACCCCGAGGCCCTCTCCGAGGCCGGCCCCCTGTCCGGCGCCCAGGGCGCCGTGCTCGACCCCATCGTGGCCATCCGCCACCACATCCGCTTCGAGCCCGACGCCACCGCGATCGTCAACATCGTCACCGGCGCCGCCGAAACCCGCGAGGCCTGCCTCGCCCTGATCGCCAAATACCGAGACCGCCTGCTCGCCGACCGCGTCTTCGACCTCGCCTGGACCCACAGCCAGGTGGCCCTGCGGCAGATCAACGCGCAGGAGTCCGACGCCGTCCTCTACGGCCGGCTCGCCGGGCCCATCCTCTACGCCGGCCCCGCCCGCCGCGCCGCGCCCGAGCTGCTGAAGAAGAACCGGCGCAACCAGTCCGGCCTCTGGGGCTACTCCATCTCCGGCGACCTGCCCATCGTGCTGCTGAAAGTCCGCGGCTCCGCCGGGCTCGAGCTCGTCCGCCAGCTCGTGCAGGCCCACGCCTACTGGCGCCTGCGGGGCCTGATCGTGGACCTCGTGATCTGGAACGAGGACCACGCCGGCTACCGCCAGATCCTGCATGACCAGATCACCGGCCTGATCGCCGCCGGCGGGGAAACCGGCGGCGTTGAAAAGCCCGGCGGCATCTTCGTCCGGCAGGCCGACCAGATCGCGGAAGAGGACCGGCTCCTGCTGCAAACCGTCGCCCGCGTCATCCTCTCGGACCTGCACGGCGCCCTGGCCGCCCAGCTCGACTACCGGCCGCCCGCGGACCGGATTCCGCCGCCCCTGTCCGCCCTCCGCCTGCGCCGGCCTCCCGCCCGGCCGAGCATCGGGCCGCGGCCCGACCTCGCCTTCTTCAACGGGATCGGCGGCTTCACCGCCGACGGCCGCGAGTACATCATCACCACCGCGCCCGGCAAGCGCTCGCCCGCCCCCTGGGTCAACATCCTCGCCAACCCCCGTTTCGGGACGGTCGTCTCGGAAAGCGGCTCCGCCTACACCTGGAGCGAGAACGCGCACGAGTTCCGGCTCACCCCCTGGTCCAACGATCCCGTGTCCGACCCCTCGGGCGAAATCCTCTACCTGCGCGACGAGGAAACCGGGCTGGCCTGGTCGGCCACGCCCCTCCCGATGCGGGCCCCCGGCTCCGGCCCCGACGTCACCCGTCACGGCTTCGGGTACAGCGTCTTCGAGTGCCGCGAGGATGACATCTCCTCCGAGCTCTGGATCTACGTCGATATCGCCGAGCCCGTGAAGTACGCCGTGCTCAAGGTGCGGAACCGGTCGGGCCGCGCCCGCCGCCTCTCGGCCACCTGCTACGTCGAGTGGGTGCTGGGCGACCTGCGCGCCAGAAACGCCCCGTTCGTCGTCACCGAGTCCGACCCCGACACCGGGGCCCTGCTGGCCCGCAACGCCTACAACACGCCGTTCGCGGGGAAGGTCGCCTTCCTCGACACCGACGAGCTGCCCCGCTCCCTCACGGGGGACCGCGCCGAGTTCATCGGGCGCAACGGCTCGCTGCGCAACCCCGCCGCCCTCGGCCGCGCCGGCCTCTCCGGCAAGCTGGGCGGGGGGCTCGACCCCTGCGGCGCCATCCAGACGCCGTTCGAGCTGGGCGACGGCGAGGAGCGCGAGGTGATCTTCCGCCTCGGCGCTGCCGGGGCCGGCGAGGTCGCCGGCCTGGTGCGCCGGCTCCGCGGCCACGAGCAGGCCCGCCGGGCCCTGGAGGCCGTCTGGGCATACTGGAACCGCACCCTGGGCGCCGTCCAGGTGGTCACGCCCGATGCGTCGGTCAACGTGCTGGCCAACGGCTGGCTGCTCTACCAGACGCTGGCCTGCCGGCTCTGGGCCCGCAGCGGCTTCTACCAGTCGGGCGGCGCCTTCGGGTTCCGCGACCAGCTGCAGGACGCCATGGCCCTGGTCCACGCCGAGCCGGGCCTGCTCCGCGGCCAGATCCTCCTCGCCGCCGCCCGCCAGTTCCGCGAGGGCGACGTCCAGCACTGGTGGCACCCGCCCGGCGGCCAGGGCGTGCGCACCCGCTGCTCCGACGACCTGCTCTGGCTCCCGCTCGCCGTCGCCCGCTACGTCTCCGCCACCGGCGATACGGGCGTGCTGGAGGAAACCGCCCCCTATCTCGAGGGCCGCCCGCTGAACCCCGGCGAGGAATCCTATTACGACCTGCCGCGCCTTTCCCCGGAGTCCGGCACGCTCTACGAGCACAGCCTGCGCGCGCTCGACAAGGGGATCACCGCCGGCGCGCACGGCCTGCCGCTCATCGGGTCGGGCGACTGGAACGACGGCCTCAACCGGGTCGGGGCCGGGGGCCGCGGGGAAAGCGTCTGGCTCGGCTTCTTCCTGCGCTCCGTCCTGTCCCAGTTTTCGGCCATTTCGGAAGCGCGGGGAGACGCGGGAGCCGCCCTCCGCCTCCGCGAGGCGGCCGCCCGGCTCGAGGAGCCGCTCGCCGGCGGCGGCTGGGACGGCGGCTGGTACCGCCGGGCCTACTGCGACGACGGCACGCCGCTCGGCTCGGCCTCGAGCCCCGAATGCCAGATCGACTCCCTCGCCCAGAGCTGGGCGGTGCTCTCCGGGACCGGCTCGCCCGCCCGCGCCCGGACCGCCATGGAAGCGCTCGACCGGCGGCTGGTCCGGCGGGACTCGGCGCTCATCCAGCTGCTCGACCCGCCCTTCGACACCTCCGCCCAGGATCCGGGCTACATCAAGGGCTACGTGCCGGGCGTGCGCGAAAACGGCGGCCAGTACACGCATGCCGCGCTCTGGGCCATCATGGCCTTCGCGGAGCTGGGCGACCACGCCCGCGCCTGGGAGCTCCTGGCCCTGGTCAATCCCGTGCGCCACGGCGACACCGCCGAAAAGGCGGCCGTCTACAAGGTGGAGCCCTATGTCGCCGCCGCCGACGTCTACGCCTGCGCGCCCCACACCGGACGAGGCGGCTGGACCTGGTACACGGGCTCCGCCGGCTGGTTCTACCGGCTCATCCTGGAATCACTCCTCGGGCTCCGCCTGGAGCCCGGCCTCCTCCGGCTCACGCCCCGCCTGCCGCCGGAATGGACGGACTGCGCCATCCACTACCGGTATCGCGATACCGTCTATCACCTTCACATCCGCCAGGTCCCCGGAGCGGGACCGATCCGGATCACCCTGGACGGCGCGGCGCGGCCGGATAACACCGTGGCGCTTGTCGACGACCGCCGCGAGCACGCCGCCGAGGTGCTCGTTCCGCTCACCGCGGGTTAGACCCCATGGCGCCGCAACGCCAGGGCCCTTAGGATAAACAAACAAACCGGAAAACGGATCGCCCTGTCCTCCCGCTCAACAACAAGGATACTTATGAAAAAGCGACAGATCGTTTGTCTCGGCCTGCTCCTGGCCGCCTCGGGAGCGTTCGCCATGGGCCACCCCATCCAGCTCAGCCTGACTCCCGAAATCGCCGTGTATGACCGGAACGACATGGTCGAGGGCCTGGACCTCGGCCTCTGGGGTGAAAATCCGCAGAAGGCGCTGGCCCTCGGCATCGTCAACGGCTCAACGGGCGAAAGCGCGGGCTTCAGCCTCGGCCTGCTGCTCAACTATGCCGGGAACTATTCCGGCATCCAGTGGGCCCCGATCAACTACGTCTCGGCCGATTTCTTCGGATGGCAGGCCGGCCTCGTCAACTATTCCGCCGGCGCCATGCTCGGCTTCCAGAGCGGCCTGATCAACTATGCGGGACGCCTCCGCGGCCTGCAGCTGGGCATCATCAACTACGCCGAAACGGCCTCGTCGGGCCTGCAGGTCGGCCTGCTCAATGTCATTCCCTCGAACACCCGCTGGTTCACGGGCCTGCCCGGCGAGCTGGCCCCCGGGATGGTGTTCCTGAATTGGAGCTTCTAGCCCCCCCGTTTGATCTGGGGCGGGACGCCGGCCAGGGCGTCCCGCCCCTTTTTTGTATTCGACGAAGGCGGACGCCGTCTTTTATGATACGTCCACATGCGGTCGCTCTACATTTACACCCACGGCTATCCCGATCCCGACGGCCACTCCACCGCCTCACGCCTCTCGTGGCTTCACCTCGCCCTGCTGGCCGCCCGCGGCGACGTGGACCTGCTGGCCCTCGTGCCCCTGAAGGAAGCCCGCGCATTTCCCTCCCCCGCCCTCCGCGCCCTCTGCCGCGATATCCGGGCTATCCCCGCCCCGCCCTCCCGCGGCGCCGCGCTGCGACAGGTTATCGCAGGGGCCGTCCGGGGCCGTCCGCCCGCCCTCGCACTCAAGGGCCACCCGGCGGCGGCCGCCCTTCTCCAGGCCGCCCTGCGCCCGGGCCGCTACGACCTTCTCGCCTTTCACTCCACCGACGGCCTGGTGAATCTTCCCGCCCGGCCGCCCGCCCCGGATGACCGGCCGGCGCTGGTCCTTTTTTCGGAAGAGATCCAATGGACCGCCTGGCGCGGCTACACGTTCCGGCAATGGCGCTCCATCGGCCTGCAGCAGGCGATCCAGTCGCTCCTGTGGCGGCGGATGCGGTCCTTCGAGCAAAGCCGCTTCCGCCTGCTCGACCGCGTCTTCTGCCTGAGCCCGCGCGAGGAGGAGTCGGTTCGCCTTCTGGACCCCGCCATCCCCGCCTGCCTGCTTCCGCTGCCGCTTGAGGCGGAACGGCTGGCGCCGCCCGCCGCGCCGACGGAAAAGCCCGTCATCCTCTTCACCGGCTTCTTCGGCCACCCCCCCAACCGGCTCGCCGCCGACGAGCTGGCCCGGAAAATCTTCCCCCTGGTCCGCCGCGTGCTGCCCGAAGCCCGCCTCCGGCTGGCCGGCCGCGGCGCCTGCTCCCTGCGGGATTGTTCGGGCCCTGGCATTGAACGGGTGGACTCCCTGCCCTCGCTGACGCCCGAATACCAGGGCGCCGCCGTCCTGGCCGGCCCCCTCCGGACCGGTGAAGGCGTGCGCGGGAAGTTCCTCGAGTCGCTCGCCTGCGGCTGCCCGGTCATCACCACGCCGCTCGGCGCCTCCGGCATCCGGGCCTACGAATCCGAGGGCCTGCTCATCCGCCGGACGGCCGCCGAGTTCGCCGGGACGCTCCTTGAGCTCCTGCCCGATGCCTCCCGGCGCCGGCAGCTGGGACTGGCCGGCCGCGAAGCCGTCCTCCGCCATCATTCGATCGAGGCGTTCGAGGCGGCCTTCGCCGCCGGGCTCGATCCTTTGACGGCCTGCCACGGGAGGCCCTCATGACGCGTCCGCTCCGGGTCTGCTGGTTCGGCACCTGGCGGGAGGAATACTCCCGCAACCGGATCATGATCGAAGGCCTGCGCCGCAACGGCGTGGAGGTCATCGAGTGCCACGCCCGGCTGTGGGGCGGCATCGGGGACCGCGTGAAGCTGGCCCAGGGCGGCTGGAGCGGGCCGCGCTTTCTCTTCCGGGCCCTCGCCGCGGCCGCGAGCCTCACCGTCCGCTTTTTCAAAACAGGATCCTGGGACGTCCTCATGCTCGGCTACCCGGGCCAGTTTGACGCCTACCTCGCCCGCCCCCTCGCCTGGCTCCGGGGCAAGCCGCTCATTCTCGACGCGTTCATGTCCCCCTATTTAATCGCCTCCGAGCGCGGGCTCACCGGCCGGGCCCCGCTCACGGCGCGGCTGCTGCACGCGCTGGAACGGGGGGGGCTCGCCCTTCCGGACCTGATCATCCAGGACACGGAAGAGTATGCGGCCTGGATGGGCCGCGAGTTTGGAGTCGCCCGGGAGCGCGTCCGGCTGGTCCCCACGGGAGCCGACAGCACCCGCTTTTCCCCGCGTCCGGCTCGCGCGCCGGACGGCCAGTTCCATGTTCTCTACGCCGGCACCTTCATTCCCAACCACGGCGTGCCCGACATGATCCGCGCCGCCCTGCTGTTGAAAGACGATCCGGATATCCGCTTCACCTTCATCGGGGAAGGCCCGGACAAAGCCGAAGCCGAGTCGCTGGCCCGGGCCGGCGGCTTGAAGCAAATCCGCTTCGACGGCTGGGTGTCGCCGGATGACCTGCCCGCCCGCCTGGCGGAATCGGATCTCTGCCTGGGCGCTTTCGGGGTCACCCCCCAATCCCTCATGACCGTTCAGAATAAAATCTATGAAGGCCTGGCCATGGGCCGGCCGGTCCTGACCGGAGACGGCCCGGCCGTGCGGGCCGCGCTCGCGCACGGCGAGCAGGCCTGGCTCTGTCCGCGCCGGGACCCTACCGCCCTGGCCGCCGCCATCCGGCACCTGAAAGACAATCCGTCCCTCCGCGCCCGGCTGGGCGAACAGGGCCGCGCGCGCTTTCTTGAAATCGGCACCGTGGAAGCCGTGGGCGCCGTTCTCCGCCGCCACCTGGAATCAGCCGCCGGCCGTTAGCAATCCCGCCGGGCGATCTCGGCGGGGAACCGCCGCCTCCCTGCCGCCGAATCGCAATTCACTTGTTACACCCTACGGCGTCCTGTTAATATACAAACTCAACAATAACCGGGGGATGTTTATGAAGAGGATGAACCGTGGCCTGATGTTCCTGTCCGCATTGGCAATGGCGCTTTCCGCCCAGGCTGGTGATATTCAGCCCCCCACTACCTGCGCCATCACGAATCCCGCCCCCGGCCAGGCCTTCGAGGCCGGCGTCACCAACGTGACAATCGGCTGGACCGAGTCGCTCAACGCCACCAGCTACAACCTGCAAGTCCTGCGCAACAGCAAACTTTTCGCCAGCCAGGACAACCTCTCGGGCCAGGAGGCCGTCCTGGATTCCGCCTTGGCGCCCGGCTATTACTCCCTGATCGTCTACGGCTCAAACTTCCTCGGCGTCAGCACCGGAAGCGCGCCCGTCACCTTCCGCGTCAAGCGCGACAAGGCCCCCGATGGCACGGTCAGCAACCGCCAGCCCAAGGTCTTCCGCTGGACCCGCTCCATACTCGCCAACCGCTATCAGCTCAAGCTCGCGCAACTCAACAAGGCCACCGGCAAATACGTGCTCGTGCGGGAGCTCTGGATTGCGCAGCCGGCCACCGGCGCGCCCAGGTGGACCGCCTCGCTCATTCCGGACGGCCAGTACCGCTGGACCCTCACGGACTACAAAAACGACAAGGCGGGCTACACGCAGTCGGCCTTCTTCACGATCAGGAACTCGGGCCACACCACGTGGAACGACGCCTCCCTGATCGAGGGCAAGTGGAAAGTCCTCACCTCCTGGCGCTGGGTCCAGATGACCTTCCGGGCCGATGGCATCATCCAAACCGTGCAGGGCAACGGCCAGGCCTTCACCCGCGCGCACTGGTCCGCCGACGAGAAGCTCCTGACCATGGTTTCCGACGTCACCGAAAAATGCCCCTACACGGTGACGGAAAACACCCTCACCTTCACCCTCCCGAGCGGCAACATCAAGCAGCTCGTCCGCGTTCCGTAATCGCCGCCCAACCCTGCCTGCGCCTTACCGGCATGGGGACGGCCGTTCCCGGCCGTTAGCAACTTATACACTTTCACTGCCGTATTGGTTCTCCCCCCGGAGGGGCGAGCGCCGCGAGCCCTTTTCCACCCGTCTTGTCCTTTCGCTAACGGCGGGGGACCGCCGTCTCCAGGCAAGAAGGGCTTATCGCGGGAACCTCCTCGCGCGCCGCCCGACGTGAGCGACAGCGAACCGGGCGCGCGATGGCTACGGGGGTATTCCATTTCGATCAGGCGAAAAAGGATGAGGTGATTTCGAGGCTCAGCCGGCTGACAGCGAGGCGGCGTGGACTCGTGTCCCGACGACTCCAGCTGGAAGCCGGATCAGCCCGAAAGCGCCCATCCTTTTGCGCCCGAAATGGAACACCCCGCATCACGCAGCCCGCCGACGCAACCCGCCGACAAACCCTCCACGCAGCCGATTCCATCCCCGCAAAAAAAAGATCGCCGAGCGCCCGCGACCGGCCTACGATACCGGCATAGGAAGTGAAGCTACCCGAGGAGCCCCCATGGCCGCCCAACCCGAATCCAGCCAGGCCCGCAAAGACCGCCTCCTGGCCGACCTCCGCCGCGAATCCGCCGCCCGCCAGACCGGCTACCGCGAGCGCGCCCTCAAGCTCTTCCCCCACGTCTGCGGCCGCTGCGGCCGCACGCTGGAAGGCAAGCGCCTCCGCGAGCTGACCGTCCACCACAAGGACCACAACCACACCCACAACCCGCCCGACGGCAGCAACTGGGAACTCCTCTGCCTCTACTGCCACGACGACGAGCACGACAAGGAGCTCAACGCCGGCCAATACGCCGGCGACGAAGCCACCGATAACAACCCCTCCCCCTCCATCTTCAAGCCCTTCGCGGGGCTCGAAGGCCTGACCCTCCCCACGCCGAACGAACCGGACCAACCCAAGCCGACATA
The DNA here is from genome assembly GCA_903828035.1 of uncultured bacterium. The sequence continues at coordinate 2,552 of CAIKKV010000041.1, read as the reverse complement.
ACCACCCCGCCATGTCCAAGCTCCGCCTCAAACTCAGCACCGGCCTTCCCGAGCTCGACCACGTCTTCCGCGGCCTCATGCCGGGCGACAACATCGTGTGGCAGGTCGAGTCGATCCGGGACTACGTGCCCTTCATCCCCCCCTACGCCGCCTACGCGCGCGAGAACCGCCAGAAGATCTTCTACTTCCGCTTCGCCCAGCATCCGCCCCTGCTCTCGGCGGCCGACGGCGCCGAGGTCATCCCCCTCAACCCCGACCGCGGCTTCGAGCCCTTCCTGAGCGAGATCCACCGCGTCATCAACGAGGAGGGGCGCGGCTGCCTCTACCTCTTCGACTGCCTGTCGGAGCTGGCGCCCGACTGGTGCAGCGACCGCATGCTGGGCAACTTCTTCATGCTCACCTGTCCCTATCTTTATGACAGGGCCGCCATCGCCTACTTCGCCATCCTGCGCAACTTCCACTCCTTCCACGCGCTCAAGCCGATCGCCTCGACCACCCAGATCCTCGTGGACGTCTACCGCCACCGCGAAAAGCTCTACATCCAGCCGCTCAAGGTCCAGTACCGCTACTCGCCGACCATGTACATGCTGCACGCCTGGGAGGACGACCGGTTCGTGCCCGTCAACCAGAGCGGCACCATCACCGAAATCCTCGCCAACGCGCCGTGGTCGCACTCGGAAACCGCCAGCGCCCAGCTCGGCTTCTGGACCAAGACCTTCTCCGCCGCCCAGGCCGTGCTGGACGACCTCGACCAGGGCGCCGGATCGCCTGAAAAGGCCTCCGCCTTTTTCCACAAGATCCTCCGCATGCTCATCTCCCACGACGCCAAGGTGCTCGCCCTCGCCGAGCGGTACCTGACCCTGCGCGACCTGCTGGCCATCCGCCGCCGCATGATCGGCACCGGCCTCATCGGCGGCAAGGCCGTGGGCATGATCCTCGCCCGCGCCATCCTCCGCCAGGCCGACCCCGAGCGCTGGGGGCGCCTGCTCGAGCTGCACGACTCGTTCTTCGTCGGCGCCGACGTGTTCTACACCTACCTGGTCCAGAACGGCTGCTGGTGGATGATCCATCACCACAAGCCGCCCGAGGGGCCCGACGACGACACCGAAACCGCCCGCCGCCGCATCCACGCCGGCGAGTTTCCCGACTACATCGTCAAGCAGTACTCCGACATGCTCGACTACTTCGGCCAGTCGCCCATCATCGTGCGCTCCTCCAGCCTGCTGGAGGACAACTTCGGCAACGCCTTCGCGGGAAAATACGAGAGCGTCTTCTGCGCCAACCAGGGCGGCGCGCACAAGCGGCTGGAGGACTTCCTCTTCGCCGTGCGCACCGTCTACGCCAGCACCATGGGCGAGGACGCCCTCGCCTACCGCCAGGGCCGCGGCCTCATGCAGCAGGACGAGCAGATGGGGCTCCTCATCCAGCGCGTCTCGGGCAACGCCTACGGCAGCCGCTTCTTCCCTCAGGCCGCCGGGGTCGGCTTCTCGTTCAACCCCTACGCCTGGGATCCCGCCATCGACCCCAAGGCCGGCATGATCCGCCTCGTCTTCGGCATGGGCACCCGGGCGGTCGACCGGTCCGACGACGACTACACGCGCATCGTGGCCCTCAACGCGCCCACCCGGCGGCCCGAGAGCAGCACCAGCGCCGTGGCGCAGTACGCGCAGCGGCGCGTGGACGTGCTCGACCTCGAGGCCAACCAGCTCTCCTCGGTCGCCTTCGCGGATATCTGCCGCCACCCCGACATTCCCGTCTCCCTGTTCGCCTCCCGCGAGCGGGACCGGGACCGCGAAACCCCGCGCGACCGCGAGCTGCCCTGGATCCTCACCTTCGACCGGCTGCTCACCGAGACCACGTTCGTCACCGACATGCGCGACATGCTCCGCACGCTACAGACGGCCTACGACTGCCCGGTCGACGTGGAGTTCACGCTGAACGTCCTCGCCCCCGGCGAGTCCAAGATCAACCTGGTCCAGTGCCGCCCCCTCCAGGTGCGCGGGACCGGCGACGCGCTGGGCGACCCGCCCGCCGACATCGCGCCGCGGGACGTGCTGCTCGAGTCGCGCGGGGCGGTCATCGGCAACAGCGTGGAGATGGCGCTCGACTGGATCATCTACGTGGTCCCCTCCGTCTACGGCGCCCTTCGGGAGAGCGACCGCTACGCCGTGGCGCACCTGATCGGCCAGGTCGTCCGGCTGCCCGTGCTCGGCAAGAAAACCATCATGCTGCTGGGCCCCGGCCGCTGGGGCACCACCACGCCGGCGCTCGGCGTGCCCGTCTCGTTCGCCGATATCACGGGCGTCTCCGTGCTCGGCGAAATCGTGGCCATGCGCGAAAACCTCGTGCCTGACGTCTCCCTCGGCACGCACTTCTTCAACGAGCTGGTCGAGCGCGACATCCTCTACCTCGCCCTCTTCCCGGGCAAGGAAGGCAACGCCCTGAACACGTCGTTTTTCGAAACCCGGACCATCAACCGCCTCGCCGAGTTCCTGCCCGGCCAGTCCGAGTGGACCTCCGCCGTCCGCCTCATCGACGCGGCCGGGCTGCCG
>CAIKKV010000040.1 GCA_903828035.1 uncultured bacterium | reverse complement strand
CGCTCTTCCGAACTCTCCCCCCCCACGACGTTCATGCCGATGATCGCCCCCTCCGAATCCTTCAAGGGCAGGAACTGCCCCATCCACGTCCTCGTCTCGCTTGTCCGGGCCGTAACCCCGCTGATCTCGACGTCGAAAACGCCCTCCCCTGTTCGAATCACACGGTCGGACATCTCATGCGCTATCGGCGCCAGCGACGGAATCACCTCGTCCACGCTCCGGCCGATGTGTTCGGCGGCGGGCACGCCGTTAAAGTCAGCCAGCCGTTTATTGATCCGCACATACCGGAAATCGCGATCCCACACACACAAGCCCACCGGAGCGGAATCATAAATCAGCTGGAGCTCCTCCAGTTGGCGGCGGCCGCGCTCCTCGCTCTGCCGCAACGCCATTTCCGACTCTTTGCGCAGGGTGATGTCCTCGCTGAAGATGACGATTCCGCCAACCGTGCCGCAATCCGAGCTCCAGGGACGAACCTCCCAGCGGATCCACTGGCGGGTTCCATCGGCTCGGTCGAAAGGATCCGCCTCGGCCCGCTCTATGGCGCCGGCCAGGCATCGGCGATGAATATCCTTCCAGCGCTGGGGAATTTCGGGGAACACCTCGTAATGGCTGCGGCCCTGCACCTCCTTCCCGAGCAGCCTGTAATCCGCCAGCCACCGGCGGCTAACCGCCATGTAGCGCATCTCCTGATCGAACATGGCAATGGACACCGGGGCGTATTCCACGAAGAGGCGAAGCTGCTCCTCGCGCTGCTTCAATTCGGCCCCGACCTGCTGGAGTTTCTGTTCCGCCCGCTTTCGCACGGTCGTTTCATGCAGCGAATAAACAAGGCCTTCAACCTGTCCCTGCGGGTTCTTGACCGGCATCAGCGTCCAATCCCAATAGGTCGCGCCGCGCCCGGGCTGGTCGGGAAACTCGAACGATGTGTCATGGAACTCCATCGGCTCGCCCGAGTCCCGGACGCGCGTGAAGATGGCTTCGTTCTCGGCGTTTGGATAAAGGACGAAATGATTCTTGCCGATCATCTGCGCGGGCGTGTATCCGCAGGTCTTCGCGTAGGCTTCATTGACCCGCACAAAATTAAAATCCCGGTCCTGGTACACAAGATACATGTTCATGGCGCCAGTCATCACAGCCTGGATAAAATCGCACTCTTTTTGCAGCGAATCCGCAACCCCATTGGCTTCCGACTTGTCCTCACAAGTGGTCATTGGCGGTACCCTTTCTTACGGCATCACAATCCCCACCGGCCACCTCCAAAGTAACCCTTTACACGCCCCCTGTCGAGCATCTTCGCATGACGAATCGGCTCCGAAACCCCAAAAACATATTGATTTCACCCGAAAGGAAATCTACTCTTCTCTCCATGAAATCACTCGGACGGTTCGCCTTTCTTCTCTGCCTGATTTTCTCACTCGGCCTGTTGACCGGCTGCGAAGTCACCGACCGCGGGCACGACGGCGGAGAGGACGAGCCCGCCGCCGCAACAACCGGCGGCGCGCGCAAAAAAGTCGTCGGCACCTGGAAAGTCGTGACCCCGTGGCGCTGGTCCCAGATGACGTTCAACGCCGACGGCACGCGCAGCGTCGTCGATGCCTCGACCGGGAAAACCATCAGCCGCGGCACCTGGCACCTGGCGAACGGCAAGCTGGTGGTCGTTTCGGACGTGACCGAGACCTGGGCCTACGCCATCACCGGCTCCACGATGAACGCCACCCTTCCCAGCGGCACCCAAATCCAAATGCTCAAGCTGAACTAGCGATCGCTGAACGCGGGGAACCCCTTATGAAAATCGGCTTAACGTACGACCTGCGCGACGAGTACCTGGCCCTGGGCTACGGCGAAGAGGAAACGGCCGAGCTCGACAAGCCCGACACGATCGAGGGCATCGAAAAGGCGATCCGGCGCCTGGGCTACAAGACCGACCGGATCGGCCACGTGAAGAACCTCATGGCCCGCGTGCTGGCCGGCGACCGGTGGGACCTCGTCTTCAACATCGCGGAAGGCATCCAGGGCGTCACGCGCGAATCGCAGGTCCCGGCCGTCCTCGAGATCTACGGCATCCCCTACACCTTTTCGGATTCCCTGGTGCTCGCCCTCGCCCTCAACAAAACCCTGACCAAGCGCGTCCTGCAGACGGCCGGCGTGAACACCCCCGCCTTCGCCGAGGTCCGCGCGCCCGCGGATATCGACGCCATCCGCCTTCCGTTCCCGCTCTTCGCCAAGCCGGTTGCCGAAGGGACCGGCAAGGGGATCACCAACGCCTCCCGGATCTCCAGCCGGGCCGAGCTGGCCCTGGTTTGCCGGAAATTATTGAGGAAGTTCAGGCAGCCCGTCCTCGTGGAAACCTACCTGCCGGGAGATGAATATACGGTCGGCATCCTCGGCACGGGCAAGGACGCCCGCGTGGCCGGCGTGATGGCCGTCCAGTACCGCGGCGGAACCGACGCCATCTACTCGTATGCGACAAAGAAGAACTACGAGGATCTCGTCGACTACACCCTGGCCAGGCCCCGGGTGGCCAAGGCGTGTGGCGATCTGGCCCTCAAGGCCTGGAACGCGCTGGATTGCGCCGATGCCGGGCGCGTGGATATCCGCTATGACCACCAGGGGAAACCGTCGTTCATCGAGGTCAACCCCCTGGCCGGGCTCAACCCGGTCCACTCGGACCTGCCCATCCTCTGCCGGCTGAATGGCATGGGCTACCAGGAGCTGATCGCCGCCATCATGAAATCGGCCGTCAAGCGGCACGGCCTGGAATAAGAAGGGCTAGCCCTTTTCCCGCAACGTCCGGCTAAAGGCGATCCCGCCGGCTTCGTCGACAAACACTCCGTCCAGCTGCGCCTGGTAGCAGGCCTCGCCCCACCCAGGCGGGCTCAATAGGGAAAACCAACTCGCG
>CAIKKV010000039.1 GCA_903828035.1 uncultured bacterium | reverse complement strand
TCTGGGCCGAAAGCGATCGTCCTTGGGTTCTCGATGGTGCTAATGTTCATGTCAGCATGATTGTCTTTGATGATGGGACTGAGAAAACACATATTCTGGATGGAAAACCGGTTCTCACAATCAATGCCAATTTGACCGCCGCTGCCGATACGACTACAGCCCTTATCCTCCCTGGCATGGCTAACCTCTCTTTCCGTGGCACACAGAAGTCGGGAGACTTTAACATTACCGAAGACTACGCCCGCGACCTTCTCGCCATTCCCAACCCACATGGAAAGCCGAACTCCGATATTCTCAAACCATGGCTAAATGGAACCGCCATTGTGCAACGGCCGGACCGCCAATGGATCATTGACTGCGGCGTAGGCATGCCCCTTGAAGAGTTTCGACTTTACGATATGCCTCACCAGCACGTGCTTGCATATGTGAAACCTGAACGCGACAAAAATAAGCGCGACGTGCGTCGCCTCAATTGGTGGCTTCATGCTGAAACCGCCCCCGCGATGCGAAACTCCTTTTCACATATTCCGCGATTTCTCGCTACTCCTCGCGTTTCAAAGCATCGTATTTTCACTTGGCACGATTCAATTATTCTTCCCGACGATGGTATATATGTTTTCGCCCGCTCCGACGACTATTTCTTTGGCGTCCTGCATTCCTGTTTCCACGAAGTATGGGCGCTGGCGCAAGGAACCCAGTTGCGAGAAAAAGAAAGCGGATTCCGTTACACGCCGACAACTTGCTTTGAGACTTTTCCATTCCCCACGGTTACGCCTGATCGGGAAGCCGCCATTGCCGCCGCCGCCAAGGAACTGAACCAGCTCCGTGAAAACTGGCTGAATCCGCCCGATTGGACACGTACGGAAGTCCTAGAGTTCCCCGGCACTGTCGGCGGTCCCTGGGATCGTTATATTGATACAGCGACTGTAACCGACCGAGGCGGGTTCAAGGTCGGGACTGTGCGTTATCCGCGCTTGGTGGCCCGCGATGCCGCATGCGCTGCCCATTTAAAGGATCGGACGTTGACCAAGCTCTACAATGAGCGACCGGCCTGGCTTGCTGACTGCCATGGCCGCCTTGACGCCGCAGTGGCCGCCGCCTACGGCTGGCCATCGGATTCTTCAGACGAAGCAATACTTGAACGCTTGCTGGCGCTAAACATGGAACAAACGGACATTTTACACTCCCCCCCATGATGAGCCAGCCCCCATTCTTTCTCGTCAAGGGTTCCATCACCCGCCTTTCATTGGATGCCATCGTCAACGCGGCGGATCAAAGCCTGCTCGGCGGCGGCGGGGTGGATGGCGCCATTCATCGGGCAGCGGGTCCCGAACTGCTGGCGTTCTGCAAATCCCTGGGGGGCTGTCCCACCGGCGAAGTCCGTCTGTCACCGGGATTCAACCTGCCCGCCCGCCACATCATTCATACGGTCGGCCCGGTCTGGAAGGACGGCCGGGCCGGTGAAGACGATTTGCTGGCCTCCTGCTACCGGAAGAGCCTGGCCCTGGCCGCCGCTGAAGGCTACCGCAGCCTCGCCTTCCCCGCCATCAGCACCGGCGTCTACGGGTTTCCCAAAGCGCGCGCCGCCGCCCTGGCGCTCGGGGTCTGCCGCAATTTCACCGCCGCCCCCTCCAGCGTCCGCATGATCCTCTTCACCTGCATGGATGAAGAGACCTGCCTTGTTTATCAGCAGGCAGCTGATAAGATGGGCCTGAACCTGCGTCTGGATTGGGACCAGGAGGAGGTTGAACGGCCATGCCCTTAATCCATTATTCTATCCGCGTCGAAGGAACCGTCCAAGGGGTTGGCTTCCGGTACACCACGCTGCGGGAGGCCTTGAAGCTGGGCATCACGGGAACGGTCCGCAACGATGACGACGGC
>CAIKKV010000038.1 GCA_903828035.1 uncultured bacterium | reverse complement strand
TCCCGACGTGCTGCTGATCGAGTGCAAGACGCCCATTGTCAAGGCCTACTGGGCCATCATCCGCCGCCTGAAAGGCTTCCGCGGCCGCGCCCGCATCGTCCTGTGCGGCGATCATGCCACCGCCCTGCCCGCCGAGTCCATGGCCGCCTGCCCGGTCGACTACGTCATCACGGGCGGCAACTATGATTTCCGGCTCCGCGACCTGCTGCGTCATCTCGAGGGCCGCGGCGCCCTCCCGGCCGGCCTCTGGCACCGGGAAGGCGGCCCCGCCGCCTCCACCGGGCCGTTCACGCTGGACGACGACCTCAACACGCTTCCGTTCCTGGACCGCGACCTGACCAAGTGGGGCCTGTACGCCTTTGAAAACGGGAACTTCCGCTTCACCCCGGGCACCTACACCATGGCCGGCCGCGACTGCTGGTGGGGCAAGTGCGCCTTCTGCTCCTGGACCACGCTCTACAACCGCTGGCGCTGCCAGACGCCCGAGAAGCTGGTCGATGAAATCGGCATGCTGATCGACACGTACGGCGTGAAGGAGATTTTCGACGACTCCGGCTGCTTCCCGGCGGGCCACTGGCTGCGCCGGTTCTGCGAGCTGATCGTGGAGCGGGGCTACGACAAGAAGGTGGTGCTGGGCTGCAACATGATTCCCGGGGTCCTGACCCAGGAGCATTACGACCTGATGGCCCGGGCCAACTTCCGGTTCCTCCTGTTCGGGCTGGAGTCGGCCAGCCCGGAGACGCTCAAGCGCATCCGCAAATGCGGGCGGGCGGAAGACATCGAGAACTCCATGCGCATGGCCAAGCGGGCGGGGCTCCAGCCGCACGTGACCTGCATGGTCGGCTACCCGTGGGAAACGGCGGCCCAGGCGCGGGCCACGGTGAACGCCACGCGCGCGCTTTTCGATAAGGGGTACATCGACACCCTGCAGGCCACGGTGGTGATCCCCTATCCCGGAACCCCGCTCTTCCAGGAGTGCCGCGAAAAGGGCTGGCTGAAGACGCTCGACTGGGACCGCTACGACATGCGGGAGCCCGTCATGAAGACGGAGATGGCGGACGCCGAGATCCTGGGCCTCACGCGCGAAATCTACCGGTCTTTCCTGACCCCCCGCTTCCTGTGGCGGAAGATCCGCTCCATCCGCTCTTTCGGGGACATCCGGTTCTTCTGGCGAGCCGGCCTGCGCGTGATCGGACATTTGCTTGATTTTAAATCTTAATCCGTTGACATTCTAGCCCCGGCAAGGCTATATTGAACACTCATTTCGGGCGATTAGCTCAGTTGGTAGAGCACTACCTTGACATGGTAGGGGTCACAGGTTCAAGTCCTGTATCGCCCACCAGATTGATTTATGAATAAAACCCGCGTAGCCTCCTTGATCCGCGAGCTGCTCGAAGAGATCGGCGAAGACCCGGCCCGGGAAGGCCTGCAGAAAACCCCGGAACGCGTCGCCGCCGCCTGGGAGGAGCTGACCCGCGGCTATCGCCAGGATTTGAAACAGGTCATCAACGACGCTGTTTTCAAGTCCGAGGCGAACAATATGATCATCGCCCGGGACATCGAGGTGTACAGCGTCTGCGAGCACCACATGCTGCCCTTTATCGGCCACTGCCACATCGGCTACATCGCCCGGAACAAGGTGATCGGCCTCAGCAAGATGGCGCGCATCGTCGATATGTTCTCCCGCCGGCTACAGATCCAGGAGCGGCTGACGGCCGAGATCGCGCACGCCGTCCGCGACGCCGTCGACGCGGAGGGCGTGGGGGTCGTCATGACCTGCCGCCACCTGTGCATGTCCATGCGGGGCGTTGAAAAGCACCGCTCGGCCATGACCACCTCCTCCGTTCTCGGAAGCTTTCACAACGATCAATCCACGCGCCTCGAGTTCCTCACCCTGATCGGCCGCCCCGAAACCATCTAGCGCCGGCCGCTCCCCCGAAATTGGCTTGCGGTCCCTCGCCGGATCATCCATTCTTCCGGAAGACATTCCCGCACCCTCCCCGCGCCCGCGAGGATTGCATGCCCCTTCCCCTTCACCTGATCACCGGCCTCTGGGGCGAAGCCCTGGCCGCCGCCTACCTCCGCAAACGCGGGTTGCGCATCCTGGCCCGGCGGCTTCGCCTGGACGCGCGCGATGAAATCGATCTGCTGGCCCGGGATGGCCAGTCGCTTGTCTTCGTGGAAGTCAAAACGCGGCGCACCGAAGAGTTCGGAAGCCCCATCCGGGCCGTGGACCGCCGCAAGCGGCACGCCCTCTGCCGGGCCGCCCTGCGCTACATGCGCCGCCTCGCCGAGCCGCCCGCGGCGTTCCGCTTCGATGTGGTGGAGGTGATCGGCCGCCCGCTGGTTCCCGGCCCCTGCATCCGGCACATTGAAAACGCCTTTCCGCTGGAGCGGCGCTACTTCACGGCCCCCTGACCGTTCGCGCGCTTGCGGTCTTCCAGATAGGCGTGGATCCGCGTGGCGTCCTGGACCGGCCGGAAAGACCGCCGGTGCGCCGGCGAGGGGCCAAGCTCGAAAAGGGCCTGGGTATGCAACTGGGTCCCATAGCCCTTGTTCCCGGCCAGCCCGTAGCCGGGAAAGCGCCCGTCCAGCTCGACCATGAAGCGGTCGCGGATCACCTTCGCCACAATGCTCGCGGCGGCGATGGTCAGGCTCAGGGCGTCTCCATCGATGATCGGCGTGCAGGAGTAAGGGATGACGGGAATATGCGGGCCGTCAACCAGCACATGGTCGGGCGGCTCCGCCAGGCCGGCCACAGCGCGGCCCATGGCCATGAACGTGGCCTGGAGAATGTTATAGCGGTCGATCTCAAAGGCGTCGGCAGCGCCGATCGCCATATCCACGGCATCCAGGCCGCACAGGAGCGCATAGCAGGATTCACGGCGCGCGGCCGTGAGCAGCTTGGAATCCTTGAGCTCCTTCAGGAGCCCCCGGGCTTCGGCCCTCAGGAAGGCGGGATCGAACACCAGGGCGGCGGCCACAACCGGCCCCGCCAGGGGGCCGCGGCCGGCCTCGTCGACGCCGGCCACCCGCACAAAGCCCCGCTGCCATGCCTGATGCTCGAATTGCAGCAAGTCGGATCAGGCCTTTGTCGTCTTCGCCAACCGGGCCTTCTTGCCGGAGAGGTCGCGAAGGAAATACAGCTTCGCGCGGCGCACGCGGGAGTGGCTTTCCACTTCCACCTTGGCCACGTGGGGGCTGTTCATGGGGAACACCTTCTCCACGCCAACGCCGTGCGAAATGCGCCGGACCGTGAAGGACTCCTGCACGCCGCCGCGCTTGATCGCGATGATGGTGCCGGCGAAAACCT
>CAIKKV010000037.1 GCA_903828035.1 uncultured bacterium | reverse complement strand
GTGAGGCCGATCTCCGCCAGTCCGTCCAGCGGGATCGTGGCCAGCGCCTCATGATTGTTCAACAGGTGCGCCTCGGCGCCGTTCGCCACGGCCACTTCGACCAGCCGGCGTGAGTTGGAGCTGTTTTCCGAGCCCAGCACCAGGATGAAGGGCACCCGGTGTGCCAGTTGCTTGACCGCCTCCTGGCGGTTGGTGGTGGCGTAGCAGATGTCCTTTTTCGATGGCGTGACCAGCTTCGGGAACCGACTCCTTAAAACGGCCAGGATGCTGTCCGTTTCCCCCTGGCTGAGCGTGGTTTGCGTGATGACCGCCACACGCCCGGGATCGGCCGGGAGAAACGCGGCGGCTTCCGCCTCGGTCTCGATGACCACCACCCGGTCGGGCGCTTCGCCGGCCACGCCGATCACCTCATCGTGCCGGCGGTGCCCGATCAGGGCGATCGAGTAGCCGTCCTTGGCGAATTGCAGAACCTCGTGATGGACCTTCATGACGAACGGGCAGGTGGCGTCGATCACGTCCAGCCCTCGGGCGGCAGCCGCCGCCCGCACCGCAGGCGGGACGCCATGCGCGCTGAAAAGCAGGGTTTGTCCGGCGGGGACCTCGGCGATATCCTGGACAAAGCGGAGCCCTTGCCGCTCGAGCGCCTCGACGACCTGCCGGTTGTGGACGATCTCCTTCAGCCCGTAAACGGGGTGGGGCCGGAGCCGCAGCACGGCCTCGGCGATTTCAACGGCATGGCGGACACCGGCGCAGAAGCCCCGGGGCGAGGCCAGGATGACGGTTCGCGAGGTCATGCGTCACGCCTCCAGGTTGGCGGAAACGAAGGGAACCTTGTGCTCGCGGGCGATCAGGTTCGCGGCGATGCGGCCGGACTCGTAAATGGTGGGCAGTCCGCTGCCGGGATGCGTGCCGCCGCCCACGAGGTAGCAGCGGTCGAGTTCCTCGAACTTGTTGCGGGGCCGGAAGTAGAGCATCTGCCCGATGTTGTGGGCCAAGTTGAAGGTGGCGCCCCGGTAGACGCGGTACTCGTCCTCCCAGTCGCGCGGCGTGATCACTTTCTCCGCCCGGATGTGCGGGCGCAAGTCGCCGAGCTCCGTCCGCGTCGCGATGGCGTTCAGGATCGTCTCGCGGAAGCTTTCCTTTTCGCGGGCCCAGTCGATGCCGCTGCGGGTATTGGGAACCGGGACCAGCACATACAGCGCCGAATGACCGGGCGGGGCGAGGGTGGGATCGGTGATCGAGGCGTTTCGCACGTAGAAGGAGACGTCCTTGACGAGCGTGCCTTTCTTGAAAATGGCGTCCACGTTGGTCCGGTAGTCATCGGCGAAGACGACGAGGTGGTGCGGCGTGGGGGCGGGGCGGTCGAGCCCCAGGTAGAGCATGAAGGTGGAGCAGGAGAGCCGCTTGCGCTCGAGGGCGGCGGGGGTGTATTTGCGCAGCACGCCCGGCTCGAACAGGTGGGTGCAGGCGTGGCCGAAATCGGCGTTCAGCACGACGGCGTCGGCCTCGATGGTTTCGCCGTTTTCGAGCAGCACGCCCGTGGCGGCGCGGTTTTTCACCAGGACCCGCCGCACCGGCGTGGCCAGTCGGAGGATGGCCCCGTGCCGGGCGGCGACCTCGGCCATGGAATCGGAGATCCGGCTCAGGCCACCCTGCGTGTGCTGGATGCCGAAGGCATGCTCGATGTGGGGAATCATGGAGAAGACGCCGGGACACTCCCAGGGGGACATGCCCAGGTACTTCGCCTGGAAGGTGAAGGAGAGCGCCAGCTTTTCGTCGCCGAAATAGCCCTGCATGACATCGTAGAGGCTGCGGCCGAGCGCCAGGTGCGGAATGGCCCGGAGCAGATCGGGGTGGAGGAGGGTCAGGGCGCGGTGGTAGGACTTCTGCAGGCAGGGGTAGAGGTGCTCGAAGCGGCTCTTCTCACGGGTCCGGAAGCGCTCGTAGCCGCCCCCGCGCCCCGGGAAGGCCCGCTCGATTTCGCGCACCATGGCCGCGGGATCCGTGGTGGGATCGAAGTGGCGATCCCGGAACTGAAGGCGGTACATGGGGTCGAGCGAGGTGACTTTCAACAGCTCATTCAAGTCGGCGCCGGCTTCTTTGAACACCTCCTCCAGGATCGCCTTGAGCATCAGGAAGGTGGGGCCGGTGTCGAAGGCATAGGGGCCAAGCCGGAGTTCCGCGCTCCGTCCGCCCACGCGCTCGCGCGCCTCGCAGACGGTGACCCGGAAGCCGCGGAAGGCGAGGATCATGGCGGCCGTCAGCCCGCCGGGCCCCGCGCCCACCACGACCACATGTTTCTGAGTCGTTGTCTGTGCCATTGGTGTCTCTCCCGCTTGACCCGTGGGTGCGCCCCTTGTAGACTCATTGACTATACAGGAGCCCCATGTCCAGTCCAAGCACAATGCTTCAATTGGCCGTCATCCGCCTCAACAACCGGCTGACGCGCTGGCGCCGGATTCGGGTACAGCCCGGCCGGCTGCTGCTGCTGGCCGCGCATTGCCTCCAGGCGCGCGCCTGCGGTCAGCGGCTGAAGGACGGGGTGGAGGCCTGCCAGGGGTGCGGGCTGTGTCCGGTGAGGGATTTGAAGGAAATTTCAAACCGGTACGGCGTCCGCTGCGTGATCGTGTCGGGCGGGCGGCAGGCCGTGGCGGCGGTCCGGAGCCCGGCGGTCTCGGCTGTGGTGGCGGTGGCCTGCGAGAAGGAGTTGGTGGAGGGCATCCTGGCCAGCTTCCCCAAGCCGGTGCTGGCCGTTTCCAACACACGGCCCAACGGCCCCTGCCAGGATACGCAGGTGCAGAAGGCCGCCATCGAGGCGGCCCTGGACGTTCTGTTGCAGCCGCGGGAAACGAATGCCCCATAGCTTGCGTTGCCGACACGGTGGGCGCGTGCGCCAGATTCAGTAGGAAGCGGGCTTTTTCTGGGTGCTGGTCAGCTTGAGGGCCACCGACATAAACACGGTGTCGTCGATATCGACTCCGCGCCCCAATTCGGGATCGGGGGTGCCATCGGTTTCAAGCGACCGGTAGAACAGCCCGCCGCCGGCCAGGGTGACGGCCATGCCGGGGCGGAGGCGCCACTCCATTCCAAGCGTGGCTTGCAGGGCTTGATAATGAAGATCCCGCTTCGGATCGTCGGGACTATCCTCCCCGATATTCCACTGGCCGCCCGCGGGGCCGGCCGCGATGAAGAGGGAGGAGAACTCCGTGATCTTGTAGAGCAGGCGCGGCCGGGGCATGAACAGGTCGAGCGTCACGGTTTCCGAAGCCTGCCACCGCAGGCCGGCGGCGGGAAGAACGCCGTAGGTGCCGGTCCAGTCGCTCAGGACGAGCCCGCCCGCCAGCTGCACGTTCGGGCGCCAGGGATAGAAGGCCATCAGCATGGCCGTGAGCCGGTAGTCATCGCCATCGACCTGTTTCAGGTCGCTATTCAACCCGGGGGCCAGGCGGGCCAGCAGGCGGGTTTTGGTCCCCACGATCATGGAGCCCTGGAGGGGAAGGCGAAGGGCGTACAGCGTCCGGTCCGGCAGCGCGCTGTCCGAAAAATCCATCAGCGTGGCGCGCGCGCCGACTCCCGCGCCGACCGTGCCGGCGCTGTTGGGGTGGAATTGCCAGAGGGGCAGGATCTCGACATCGGATTCGGCAATCGACAGGGTGCCCCCCGATTGCACCGGGGCGGGCATCTCGTATTCAAGCGACCCGAGATGGTCCGCCCGCGCCGCCAGGCTGGCGATCATCAGAATGGACAGAGAAAATGGACGTTTCCACATCTTTGAAATATGCCAAGTTCTTAAAAAATACTCGACCCTTTCTTTTCGTTGCCGTATGGTGATTTTTTGACAAAGAAAGTGGGTCGTGAAACCTGAGGCACAAACGTCTTCCCCGGAGCTGGGGAATGGTGGGATCATACGCCGTCTGCTGGGATTGACTTGGCGATACCGGTTCGGTTGCATACGGATCATACTGTACCAGTTTCTTCTGCTGGGCATTACCGTGGTCAGCCTGGGACTGACCGGTCGCGGCATCGATTATATCCATTCCGCCATCAATCCCTCGATCGCGGCGCCCCACTGGCTGGGGGGCTGGGTTCCCCCCGCCGGGTGGCCGCCCATGCGGGTGCTGATTCTCATTGGAGGGCTCATTTTCCTGCTGGCGATCCTCCGCGCCTGGCTGACCTATCACAACAATTTGACGAGCGTGCGCGTCATCCAGCAGGGGATGGTCGTCAGCCTTCGCTCGCTGGTTTACAACAAACTGCAGCGGCTGAGCTTCCGGTATTTCGACGAGAAGGCCAGCGGCACGCTGATCACGCGCGTGACCAGCGATGTGCAGCAGATGCGGATGTTCGTGGATGGGGTGGTGATCCAGACCATCATCCTGCTGGCCTCCGTGGCCACCTACTTTCTCTACATGATCCGGATTCATGTGGGGCTGACCCTCGTCAGCATGGCCGTGCTTCCGGTGATCGCCTTCTCCTCGATCCTCTTCTCGAGAAAGGTCAAGCCGGCCTACCGGCGGGACCGCGATCTGGTCGACAAGATGGTGCTGGAGCTCAACGAGTCGATCCATGGCATGCACGTGATCCGGGGCTTTTCGCGGGAGGCCGAGGCCGCGGCCCGGTTCGATGCCGACAATCGCGCCGTCTGGGCGCAGAAGAACAAGATTTTCTGGATTGTCAGCGTCTACGGTCCGTCCGTCGAACTGCTGACCCGCCTGACCATGGTGGCGGTGCTGGCCTACGGCGGCTGGCTTTGCTTCCACGGGCGCCTGCCGCTGGGCGAGGGACTGATCGTGTTCCTGGGCCTCCTGCAGCGGCTTACCGATCAGGTCAACGTGCTGACCAACATCACGGATTCGGCGCAGCAGAGCCTGGCGGCCGCCCGGCGCGTGTTCGACGTGCTGGACACCGAGCCGGAGGTGCAGAGCCCCGCCAACCCCGTGGCCAAGCCCCTGATTCGCGGCCGGGTGAGGTTCGATCATGTGTCCTTCGCCTATAATCCGGATTGTCATGTGCTTTCCGATATCGACCTGGACATCCAGCCGGGCCAGAGCATCGGCATCCTCGGGACGACGGGCTCGGGCAAGAGCACGTTGTTCAGCCTGATTCCCCGCTTTTATGATGTCACCGCCGGCCGGTTGCTCATCGACGAGGTGGACGTGCGCCAGCTGGACTTGCAGGAATTGCGCTGCCAGGTGGGCCTTGTTTTCCAGGAAAGCTTTTTGTTCAGCAACACGGTGGCGGCCAACATTGCCTTCGGCCGGCCCGATGCCTCGCGGGAGGTGATCGAGCGGGCCGCCAGGCTGGCCTCCGCCCATGAGTTCATCATGCAGCTGCCCCGCGGGTACGATTCCGTGCTGAGCGAAGGGGGCAGCAACCTGTCGGGCGGTCAGCGCCAGCGGCTGGCCATCGCGCGGGCCATTCTTCCCAATCCGCCCATCCTGCTGCTGGACGACCCCACGGCCGCCGTGGATGCGGAGACGGAGAGCGAGATCCTGTCGGCCATCGAGGGGGCCAAGCAGGGGCGCACCACCTTCCTGATCACGCACCGGCTCAGCGCCCTGCGCCGCATGGATTCGGTGGTCGTCATGCACCGCGGCCGCATCGAACAGGTCGGCACGCACACGCAGCTCCTGGCCTGCCGCGGTCCCTACCGCCGCGCGGCCCGCATTCAGCTGGGCGAGGACTTCTCCCGCCTCGCGCCGCCCTTGGCGGGAGGCGCGGCATGAGCCCGAATACCGCTCCTGAAGTCCCGAAGGCGCTGGGATTGACCTATGTGAACCGCGACCGCAGCGAGTCGCGCCTGGATGTGCGGCCTCTTTCCCTGAGCCTGTTCATCCGGCTTTTCGGCTATACGAAGGGGTGCGTCTCCAAGCGCAACTGGCTGTTTTTCTGCGTCATCCTCCGCTCCGTGCAGAACACCTTGATCCCCTGGATGACGGCCTGCATCATCAGCGGCCCGATCCGGAAGGGGGATTGGCCCGGGCTCGTTCACTGGCTGATCGGACTGGCGCTGCTGTGCCTGTTCACGCAGGTGACCGCCCATTTCCGCCAGCGGCTGGCGCTGGAGCTGGGCGAGAGCGTGGTCCGGGACCTGCGCACCGACCTGTTCCGGCATATCCTGGAGCTGCCCATGGGGTATTTCCATCGGACCCGGCCGGGGCTGCTGATCAATCGGTTCACCTCGGATGCCGAGGCGGTGCGGACGGGCGTCCAGAACGTGGTGTTCGTGGGGCTCGTGAACATCGGCAACATGCTGGTGGCCACGGCGTTCATGCTGTATTACGACTGGGGGCTGTTCCTGGTGATCCTGATCATGGCGCCCGTCCTGTTCGGCCTGAACCGATTCTTCCGCGCCCGCCTCAGCCGGGCCTACCGGGCCGTGCAGGAGAGCTTCAGCCGTGTCACCGCCACGGTGGTGGAATCCGTCCGCGGGATTCGCGTCACGCAGGGCTTCGGCCGCTGGGAAAAGAACGCCTCGCTGTTTCACGAGCTGATTTACGACCATTCCTTTTTCAACGTCCGCGTGACCCGGACGGAATCCCTGTTCCTGCCCATGCTGGATATCAACAGCCAGTTTTTCCTCGCGGCCCTGCTGATCGTGGGCGGATTCCGGGTGTTTTACAGCCACGGCGCCACGGATATCACCGATCTGATCCAGTTCTTCTTCCTGGCCGGCAGCTTTTTCGGCCCCATCAACACCCTGGCTAACCAGTACAACAACGCCCTCACGGCCATGGCCAGCGCCGAGCGGCTCTTCAAGTTCCTCGATACGAAGCCGGAGTGGGAGGAGCCCGCCCGGGCCGGGCCGCTCCCGCGCCTTGAAGGCCGGATCGAGTTCGAGAACGTGGGGTTTTCCTATGTCCGGGACCGGCCGGTGATCAACGAGGTTTCGTTCACGGCGGAGGCGGGGCAGACCGTGGCGCTGGTGGGGCCGACCGGAAGCGGGAAAACCACGCTGATCAACCTGATCACCAAGTTTTACATTCCGGACACCGGCGCCGTGCGGGTGGACGGGAAGGATATTCTCCAAATCCATGGCGGGGAGCTGAGGCGCCAGTTTGGCATCGTGCTGCAGCAGAACTTCCTGTTCACCGGCACCGTGTTTGATAATATCCGCATGAGCCGGCCGGGGGCGACTCTGGACGACGTGCGCGAGGCCGCCCGGCTGCTCGATTGCCTGGATGTGCTGGAAGGCTTGCCGAACGGCTTTGACACGGTGGTGGGCGAGCAGGGGGCGGGCATCTCGCTGGGCGAGCGGCAGCTGATCTGCTTCACCCGCGCCATGCTGGCCAATCCCCGCGTGGTGATCCTGGACGAGGCCACCAGCTCCGTGGACGCCCTGACCGAAGCCCGGCTGCAGGTTGCCCTCGAAAAACTGCTGGCCAACCGGACCAGTTTCGTGGTCGCCCACCGCTTGAGCACCATTCGCAACGCGCATCTGGTGCTGGTGCTGGATAAGGGGCGC